>CAJWER010000118.1 GCA_913030785.1 uncultured Chloroflexota bacterium
CCATCGCCTCCAGCATGCCCTTCATCTGGCGATAGCCGCCGGACTTGCGGCCCGTGGCGGCCTGCCACTCGGCCAGCACGCTGCTGACTTCGGCCTTCTTGGCGTTCGCTTCGTCGTACTTCCCGGCTTCGTAGAGCTTCCACTGTGCGAGTTCGTAAGCCGGATTGACCGCTATGAGAGAGCTGATATAACCCGCGCCGCCGTTCCGCATGCAGCGCTCAGTCTGGCCTGTGTTGTCGATCACGTTGAAGATGTCAGAGAACTTCGTCATGTCGTCGTAGTCCTCACCGTCGGGCACGCCCCACTTGATCGCTGTGACATGCTCGGCGTCGGCCAGACGGAGCATCGAGTCCGCATGCAAGTACTCCTCGACCGGAGAGTGGCAGAACCAGTGCGTGTTGTAGATCATGATCCCGATTTCGATGGCATCGGAGATGTCCGTGAAGTGGCGGACATTGTCGTCCTGCTTGGCATGATGGAAGAACGGCAGGTCGATTTGGAGGCCGATGGCACCCATGTCCTGGGCCATCTTGGCGTCTTCGATCGTGTGCATTGTGTTCTTGGGCTTCACGGCGCAAATCACATTTGCCTTGCCATCGGCGGCGTCGATCACGCACTTAAGCAGGGGGGCAAGCTCGTTGTCGGCCAGGTCCGGGCCCTCGCCCATCGCCGCCGCGACCTTCAATGGCGACGTTTCCGTGCCCAGGCCCTCTGAGATGTACCACTTGATAATCTCGGCCATAGTATCCAGATCAAGCTTGTAGTTGTCGTCAAATGCCGTCGGCATCGTAACGATCGTCCCTCGGATCACTTTCTTCAGTTCACTACGATTCAAGGCTAGCCTCCTCAGCGCTGCATGTTCTGCGCCTCTTGGTCCCCCAATCAAGCGGGTCCTCGGCGGTCGATTCGATAATACCACGCCGGTACCATCCACGTACGTTCTTTCTTGACATTCTCCCGTGCCGAAGATAGTCTCACGCAGTATCCGAACAGGGCCGCCAGGAAGGGCAAGAGGAGAACGAGAAAAATGACATCGGCGGGCAAGCTTAAGTTCGTGATTCCGGGTGACTTTCCACCGCAGATACAGGGTTCGGCTCACCTAGAACGCCTCGCTCCCTACGGCGAAGTGACCATTTACACCGACCGTCCCGGGTCCATGGAGGAACAGATGCGGCGGGTCGAAGGCGCCCACGTTATCCTCAACACTCGCGGCGCAATTAACTGGTTCCAGGACTCTCTGGAGCATCTGCCCGAGCTACAAATGATTGCCACCTGCTCCATCGGCACCGACAACATCGATCTTGACGCTGCGAGCGATCGCGGTGTGGTCGTCAGCAACCAGCCGGGCAAGATAGCGCCGTACGTGGCAGAGCATCTAATCGGGCTGCTGTTCGCGGTGGCGAAACACGCCGCCTACCAGACCACGGAGATCAAGTCCGGCCGCTGGGCGCCTCTGGCGAACACATACCTGCGAGGCAAGACCCTCGGCGTCATCGGCACCGGAAACACGGGCAGCGAGGTGGCGCGAATCGGCAATGCCCTGGGCATGAAGGTCATCGCCTGGACCTTCAACCCCTCGCCTGAGCGCGGACGTGAGTTGGGTGTCGAGTTTGTCGAGTTGGATGATCTCCTGAGACAGTCCGACGCGGTGACCATCCAGGTCAGGCTCAGTGACGACAGCCGGGGCATGCTCGGCAAGCGAGAGTTTAATCTTATGAAGCCGGGCGCCCTCTTCGTGAACGGAGGACGGGGCGATCTGATCGACACCGACGCGCTTGTCGAAGCCCTCAATTCAGGGCACCTGGGCGGCGCAGGACTGGACGTCTTCGACCCTGAGCCACCGCCCGCGGACCATCCAATTCTCAAATGTGAGCAGGTGGTATTCACTCCGCATATCGCCGACCAGACCCCCGAGGGCATCGAGAGCCTGAACGAAGGCATCGTCAGCAACGTCATAGCTTTCCTAGAAGGCCAGCCACAAAACGTAGCCAACCCATAGGCTCCTTCCGGCCTCCTCTCCCTCCCCAGGGAGAGGACTGAGGTGAAGGTCCTCCTTTCCACGTGAGGGGGACGACTGCGATGGAGGCTGTCCCAAGACCCCCGGTCTATCTCTCCCCCTCTGGGGCAGAGGATGTCAGAGAGGACCACATGAACGAGGCAATGGACGGGAACCGCCGCAACTGGGACGAACGTGTTCCAATCCACGCCGCGTCCCGCTTCTACGATGTCGATGGATTCAAGGCCGGCCGGTCGACCCTGATGTCCATCGAGCTCGACGAAATGGACGACGTTCGCGGCAAGTCTCTCCTGCACCTGCAGTGCCACTTCGGCATGGACACCATGTCCTGGGCACGGATGGGCGCAAACGTCACCGGCGTCGACTTCTCAGAGGCTGCGATCGATCTAGCGCGGTCCTTAAGTGACGAACTCGACAACCCGGCGAGGTTCGTCACCTCCAACATCTACGACCTTCCGGAGGCCCTGGATGAGCCGAGGCAGTTTGATGTCGTTTACACATCCTATGGGGTCCTCGTCTGGCTTCCGGACCTCCCACGGTGGGCCAGGGTCATCGCCCACTTCCTGAAGCCGGGAGGCACCTTCTATATCATCGACGATCATCCAGTCAGGAACATCTTTGGTCCAGAGAATGACGGCGGGCTGAGCGTGCGACACCCTTACTTCCGTTACGGTGAGCCGCTGGTATTCAAGCCTGATGAGCAAGGCACCTACACCTACACCGACGGCGACACTCCCCTGGAGACCACTGCGCACGAGTGGAGCCATTCGATGGGAGAGATCGTCAGTTCACTCGCCGCGGCAGGACTAACAATCGAATTCCTCCACGAGTTCCCTCTCAACGGCTGGCAGGCATTCCCCCAGATGGTGCGAGGCGAAGATGGCTGGTGGCGGCTTCCGGAGCACAACGACTCGATCCCTCAGCTTTTCTCAATAAAGGCCCATAAACCTGGGTAGGTCACACGATAGCAGCACCCAAGGCAGTGTCATGCTGAGGAGCCCCGCGACGAAGTATCTGGGGTGGGGTCTGAGCGCGCTGCTCGAAGGCAAGTAACGCATCCAAAGAGAGGCACCCCATGAAGAAAGTGCGCAACAACCACGACGACATCTACCCGGCAAGCTCCGGCTACGTCAGGGCGATCCGTGCGGGCGACATGCTGTTCATCTCCGGCACCACCGCTCGCGGCACGGATGCTCAGGGCGGCCCGCCTATGGAGCAGCTGCGAGTAGTCTTGGACCGCATCACCCGCATCGTCGTCGCGGAGGGCGGTCAGCCCTCCGACATCGTCAAGCTGACCACCTACGTAACGGATCGGTCAGACTTTTGGCCCTTCGCCGGGCCACCCCTTGAGGTCTTCGACGAGTTCTTCCACGGCGAATACCCGACCAATGCCCTGCTCGAAATCAGCGGCCTAGCCGAAGACGGCCTGGTAGTAGAGATCGACGCAATAGCCGTCCTCGACTAGCGCTGCGCGCGCTTTGTGAGGCGGGGCCCGTAGTCATCTGTCTCTTGGGCTGCTAAAAGCCCCTTCAGCAGCTGCGCAGCATCTTGAGTTCACCACCCCCGCCCAACTAAGCGTGCGCAGCACTACCAGATGGACCAGCCTCCGTCTACGATCAGGTTGTGCCCCGTGATCCATGCTCCTGCCTGGGACGCTAGCAGCGCCACCGCGCCCTTCAGGTCGTCGGCCTCACCTCCGCGACTAAACGGAATGTTGTCGGCGCAGCGCTGGACCATTTCCGGATTGGCGTCCGGTCTCGGTATTTGTCCCGGGCTGATGCAGTTGGCGGTGATGCCGTGCTCGCCCAGCTCCGATGCCAAATTCCGTGTCAGGTTGATGATCGCGCCCTTCGACGACTGGTAGGCGGGCCCGCCTCGCCCGAATCCCAGACCCTCGTAGAATCGTTTGTCTGTGGTCAGGGAACCGTGGATCGAACCCACCGTGATGATCGACCCGCGCCGCTGCTCGACCATGACCCTGGCGGCGGCCTGGGCACAAAGGTACGTACCTCTCACGTTCAGTTCAAGTGTCGCTATGAACTCATCCACGGAGCCGTTCGGGATATGAGTTGCGGGCGCGGCTGAGCCTCCAGCGTTGCAGACCATGACATCCAGGCGTCCGTGCTCCTCGACCACTGAGTTGACCAGCGCGTCCACCTCCGACTCCACCGTCACATCGCACCCGCAACCCGTAATATCGAGCCCCTGTCTGCGCAACTCCTCGGCCACCTCCTCGCAGAGTGCGGCCCTGCGGCTGGCTATCACCACCGACGCGCCCATTTCGGCCAGAGCCGTCGCCATTGCCTTGCCCAGGTGGGTCCCGCCACCCGTGACGATGGCAGTGCGGCCCTTCATGTCGAAGGCGTCTTTGATATTCATGAGCTGCTCCTTTGGTGGCTAAATGCAGTAGGGGCGGTCTTTTGACCGCCCCTACGTGAAAAAAACGAAACAGCCTGTGGCTGCTACTGCCCCTTGGCCGTCTGCTCTCTTTGCCAATCGTAGTCGACATCGCCTGCATAGAACCTGTCCGGATTCTCCACCGCCCAGATCTGCTTGCGGATGATGTAGTTGTCCGGGTCCAGCGCAAAGCCTTGCCGCCAGAGTACCATCGCCTCGTCGACGCTATCAGCCTTGTACAGCTCCAGACCCTTCTGGAACAGTGCGATCGCCTCGGCCGAAGGTCCGTCCTTCGCCTCGGCTTTGGGATCCTGCGGTTCTGCTATATCCTCGCCCTCGGCCCACCGATTTACTATCGCGGCAGTCTCAGGCTTGCGGATATCGAACCCGCCCAACTTCTCGTACTCGACCACCCCGTTCTCGTCGATCAGGTAGCCGTTCGGGATCGCCCTGAATCCGTACATTCCGCCCAGGACGTTCTCTGCATCTACCACTGCTTGGAACGTGCCCTTGGCTAACTCAACGTATGGTCGAGCCTTAGCGGCGCCCTGGGCGTCCATGGCCACCGTCAGGACCTCAATCCCCTTGCTGGCATTCTCTTCGTAGAAACGCTGCCACCCGGGCAGCTGACCTCGGCAGCCTCACCACGAGGCCCACATGAACAACGCCACCCGCTTGCCTCTGTAGTCCGAAAGGCTAACCGGCTCCCCGTCCAGGGACGGTAGCGTGAAGTCCGGGGCGGTGTCGCCCACCTTGACTGTATTGCTCGCCTTGACAGTTATGTCTCCTCCTCACTCAGTTTGCAGAACTCGCTGTGCGGGGCCAACGGCCCCGTATTAGAAGTTTCAACCAACCCCGTGGAACCCGATGCTGACGAAGTCGCCCTCCACCGAGACCGGCGTAATTCGCTCGCCCCCAGTGAGGGCCTCCAGCGTCGCCCACTCCTCGGGTTTGAGCGCGAGATCAATCTCTAGGTACTCCGCGCCCAGGTCGTCCAGCTCTGCCTTGAGCGCCCCGGAGTAGCTGCACTCCGGATGCGTATATACAACCATTGTATCTGCCAAGCTCTATCACCTCGAACAGTAATCGTAATGGGCCATTGTACCGGACTCCGGCAGGCCATTCAAAACGGCTTCCGGTCGATGGGGGCGTTCTGGACCGGGACGGGCCGGAGTTGGCCCCGGTGCGCAAGTGGACAGAATGCATCGGTCCCTCTACAGCAGCCTTATTGGTGAGGCACCTGCGTAAATGCATGGGCACAAGGGCGCGGTCCGAGCCCGGCCACGACGGCATGTTGTCTCGAAACGAGGGCATCTGGGCTTCATTGAGAACATAGTCAGGCCTGGGCAGACTGCCGGTATGCGTCGTCTGGATATGGTCGGTATTGAGTTTCATTTTCTATTTGCCTGTGTCCAGATTCGTCCTTGCCCCATCCCAGATTCTTCGCTCGGCCCAGAATGACATGATGGGGTAGGGTGCCTGACCAGCCCGCTAACCGTCGCCCAGCGCACGGACGAAGTGGATCTGCCTGGTGATCTCTGTAAACCCCATCGAGCGGTACAGGTGGTCGCCGGCCTCATTGTGGGCTAGCGTCTCGATCCTGGCGTGGGTCATGCCCGTTGCCTCGAAAAAGTCGAGGCCGTGCTGGATCATTTGCCGTCCGATGCCCTTACCACGATAACCCTCGCGAACCGCCAGGTTCGGTATGTGGCCGATGCCTGCAACCACGTCTCGCCATGTCGTGATGTAGCCCACGATCTGCCCGTCCTGCTCGGCCACGAACATGCCGTCGACATCACGCCGCACATCGTCGTCGATATGCCCTGCCTTGCGGGTCTTCCAGTCCGAGTCGCCCAGGAGCCCGTATCGGCGCTCGATAATCTGGTCGATGGACACGCCGTCGAACGCCTCCATCGTGATCTCATGCAGGGCAGGCAGGTCTGCTGCGCGGTATGGCCGGATCTCCACTTTGGAGGTCATCGTTGCACCGGCAGGACGACCCTGGACGGTCTCGCCCCGTCGTGGAAGATCGTCTGGTGGGCCGTCGCCAGTGTTGCTTCGTGGTAGTCGTCGCCCCCCGTATTGTGGTTGCGGTCGAAGTTTGGGAAATCGCTGCTGGTGACGTCGAGCCGGATGCGGTGTCCGTTCTTGAACAGATTCGCCGTCGGGTTGACCGCGATCGTGTACTCGTACGGCTTGCCCGGCTCTATCGGCGTTGGCGCAGTAAACGACTCGCGGTACCGCGCCCTCACGATGCCGTAGCAAAGCTCCTGTGCGAAGCCATCGGGCCATACGTCCACCAGCCGCACGATGAAATCTGTGTCGGGGGCAGAGGACGCCGCCCACAGCTTCACCTCAATCGGCCCGATCACCTCGACGGGCACCTTCAACGGCGCAGTAGTGTAACTGAGAACATCGTGCCGGCCATCAAGGGCGCGCAGGTCGTGGGGCTCTTGCTGGCCGCCGGGGCTGTAGAGCGTCATGACCGGGTCTCGCGGGTCGAAGTCGTACTCGTCGGGCGATGCATTGCCCGGGGGCTGCTGCGATAGCCCTCCGTCGGCCTGCATGAAGTAATCCTCGTATGTAGTCCCGACCGGCGGCCACTCCGTCTCCGAGCGCCAGGAGTTCGTGCCCATCACAAACAGCCGGATGGGCGGACCCTCCTCGGCCTGGGTTTCGCCCTTCAGCCATCGCCCGAACCATGCGTCCGCGGTGTCGTAGTAATCGACCGTGGCCTCGGGGCCGAAGTCCATCTCTCCGACCACCGACTCCCAGTCGTAGGAGACATGGGTCCACGGTCCGACGATAAGCCTCGTGCCGTCTCTGGCTGTAGCGGTAGCCCCGTTGGCACGCATGCCCGTGAAATTCTTGATGCTGCCGATCTGCTGGTCGTACCAGCCGGTGGTGATCAGAGCAGGCACCTCTATGGATGAGTGGCGCTCCAAAAAACCAAAGTGATCGGAGGCATGGTCGGCCAGCCATCGACGCCAGTGTTTGCCGATGCCATGCATCGCGTAGTCCGGGATCTCCGCCAGGGGCAGGTGCCATAGCCACTTGGAGCGGTCGCGCTCCGTCCACAGCCGCTCGGCCTCATCCTGCGTGCGCGGTCCCCAGGGGGCATCGTCGCGCACGCGCTGGTCGGGGGACAGGGAGTTGACACTCCACCACAACACCCTGCCCAGCCGCAGCACAGCGCTCATCTCGCGGTCCAGCAGGTTCGCCGCGATGGCCTGCGGCATCATTGCCGCCAGGTGGGGTGGGCGAGTGTGGGCCAGCTCCCACTGGGTCCAGCCGACGTAGGATCCACCTATGGTGCCGATCTTCCCCGTTGACCAGGGCAGGGCTGCGGCCCATTCGACGCTGTCGTAGCCGTCCTCCGCATCGAAGTGCTCGCCGGAGTAGAAGCCCGGTGTGAAGTCGCCGTCCGACGCGTAGCGGCCCCGCACATCCTGCTCGACCACACAGTAGCCGCGCTCCGCAAGCTTGCGGGACGGCTCCTCGGTCGTGTCCTTGTTGTAGGGAGTACGGCTCAGGAGGGTCGGGTATCGGCCGCCGTCGTCGGGGCGCTCGCTGCATCGCGGGGCACCACGAAGACCAACTGGTTGGTGACTAGGGGAAGTACCGTCAAGGGGTCGACGCTCGCCCGCTCTTCCAGCCAGCGCATCCACTCGCCGTCCGCGGAAATGAAGACATCAGCGGGTGCCCCGCGAAATACCTGCGGCGCCAGGCGGGAGGTCGCGTCGAAGTTGAAGCGCACGCGGGTTCCACCGGCCCGGGCCCATGCGTGGGCCGCGACCGGCAGAACATCCTGAAGGCTCGATGCGGCAAGGACCACCAGGGCCTCCCCGTCAGGAGCCGAGGTGGGATCCTGCGACGGCGCTAGCACGCCGAAAGCGACCGTGGCCACCAGTCCCTGGGGCACGATAATCTGGACAGCGAGCGCCCATCGGAGCCATTCTTTAGTCTGGACGACTGACAAGCGGCAACTCAGTTTCTGATGTTTAAGGTTGCCCAGGTTATGCTTCCCCTCAGACACCGGCAAGAACCCTCATAATGACCACGGCCATCTTGGCGACGGCGTTCACCGTGGGGCTCATCACGGGTGGGGGGCTCCTTCTCTTCTTTCGTAGAGCGAGAGCCGGCGGCGGCTCTCTGCCGGTCAAGGCGGCCGTCGTCGAGCATTCACGGGTCGGCACGCTCATCCTCGACCCCAACCTGAGCGTCACCTTCGCCAACGAAGCGTTTTGTCACTTCTTCACCCTGGCGGCCGACCAGGTCGTGGGTCGAGGGATACAGGACATCCTCGATAGGCGCCTCAAGGCCGTTGTCGAGCAGCCGGACAT
>CAJWER010000119.1 GCA_913030785.1 uncultured Chloroflexota bacterium
AGGTTATTGGTCAGGTTGATCCGGGTCTTGTCTCCAACTTTCGCCCTGATCTCGGGGCCGGGATACTGTCCGTTGTATACCCACGCCTCGACAAACTCTCCGTCCAACACCTCCCATTGCACAACCTCTGCCGTCAGATCGATCTCCACGTCTGGATCGCTAAATCGGCTTCCCACCAAGCCTGCAGGCCCGTCACCCAACTTGACTTGGGCGGGTCCGGCGTTGCTTGATGAGGGGGCCGAGGCTGTAGAAACTGATGCTGCATTGACAATCGTTGCAGGCTCACTCCCGCTGTTGCCGCACGCCGCTGCCGCGAACGCCACGATTGACAGTAACACCAGGCCCAGTACGCCGATTCGAGTCCTTCTTTTCATTTGCACTCCTCAATGTTTCTTGGCAAGCGGTGTCGCGAACATGCCTATTAGTATAATAATTCACAAGTATGAGTATATCGTGATTTCACGCGGTCACGACATGAAGATGCTGTGATGAACATCGCTCTGGCGTACTACATGGAGTGTGCATGGACCATTCTTGGACCATTATGAAAGATCGACCGAGCGGCTAGACCAGGCACCCCTGGACGGTTGGCACGAAACTCTTTGCTATAATTGCGCCCGTTGATTGAGAGCGGCGGGGACGCCCAACCACCAAGGCAGGTCCCTGGTGATCGACGATGAGGATGACGCGCGAATGCTCAGAGATGAGGCTTGGGCGAGCAATCGAATAGGAGCCTGATGAAACCCTGGGAGACTTTGGCGGTCGCTACTGCGCCCGACGGCAGTCGCTTCGAGCTACAGCGCCATGATACCAACTACGTCATCCTCGCCGATGGTTACGACCTGATGACCAGCTTCGCGCATGGATCAGAGGATGCGATGATGTCGCTTGCGTGCCCACGCCCAAGACCGGACGCCTGCGTTCTGGTAGGGGGGCTTGGGATGGGGTACACCCTCGCTGCGACACTCGCACTATTGCCGCCCGAAGGCTCCGTGGTCGTGAGCGAGTTGATTCCGGAGGTGGTCGATTGGAACCGCGGTCCGCTGGGACCTCTGGCTGGCTATCCCCTGGACGATCCTCGGACAGAGCTCGTCGTGGGCGATGTCGTCGATGTCATTCGGGAGAGCAATTCGCGGTTCGACGCCATCTTGCTCGACGTGGACAACGGGGTCGATTCATTTACCTTGGCGAGCAACTCAAGACTGTATTCGCCGAAAGGGCTCGCCGCTGCACGCCGATCCCTGCGCCCTGGCGGCGCACTCGCGATTTGGTCCGTTGGCATCGAGAGGACCTTTGAGAGCACATTCCACGCAGCCGGTTTTGCGGCCTCCACACATCGTGTCAGAGGGCGCGGCAAGCGCGATGGACACTACTCCATTCTCGTGGGCCGCAAGGGCTAAAGGAAACCGAATCCGCTGGGACAGAACGCAGCGCTATGCGGGGTCAGGACTCCTCGTTGATCTGGGCAGACTTGAGCTCAACCTGCGTGATTATGGCATCGCGCCGAGAGTTGTGATCCTGCCAGATCAGCATGATTGCGGCAAGATCCAGGGTAACGGTGAGCGCGAATAGCGCGAGTCTCAGCCCGAAACAGACCTTACGGCAGAGTGGCTTCATGGCGCTTCCTTCTTGTAGTCATTGCCACCCAGGATATTCGGGAAATACCTTTAGGGCGAGGGTGTTGTCCGATCATTGAACAGGAGGGTATCTTTCCTGGTGGTGGAGTGTGGACACCCTATACATACCTGGCAAGGCTCACAGGCGTGCGGAGTATCAACCGCGGGCTAGGAATTCGCAGAGAGACGGGCCGTATCTTCGGGTCGGTCAAGTCCTCGCAGCAACAGGCCACCTATAACAAACACCGACCCAATGATTGTCGATACGAGGATCGTTTCGCCCACGAAGAGATTGATGAAGATCAGGGATAGTATTGGATCGAGGTATATCAGATGGCTAACATTGGCAGTAGTCCTGGCCGTCGACAACGCTTTCGACCAGACCACGAACGTTACGCCCATCTCAAAGGCGCCAATGTATGCAGCTCCCAGCAATCCACGGGCATCGTCGACGCGAAACTCTGAAAACAGCGCCACAGCTACAGTGACGAATATCAGGCCGAACAGGAAGGTGAGGAAGAGCTTGGCTACCTCATCGCGCTCGTCCTTCACATTTGTGATCCAGTAGAAGGCCCATAGGAATGAGCTGCCGAGCGCCAGGAGTGTTCCTTCTACACTGGTGAAACTGAAACCGAGCAAATCCCCATGGGTCGATATCACCAACGTTCCGAAAAAGCTGACGAGCATGGCAAGGATCGTGTATTTGCCTATCCGCTGCCCCAGCATTGGCACCGAAAGGAGCACGATCACAAGGGGCCAGATCATGTTGAGTGGTTGGGCCTCTTGGGCGGGAAGGAGTGAGTACGCCCTGAACAGGATGATGTAATAGGCGGCTGGGCTGATCAAGCCGAGGCCGGCCGACCTTACGTACTGGCGGAGAGAGGAGGGCTTCAACAGGCCGATATTGCCCTGCGCAACGAGGATGACGAACAGCAGGGAAGTGGACGCCGCGGACGCGTAGAACAGCATCTGGTATACATCCAGGTACCTGAGAGTCAGCTTGAAGGCGGATGCGACGGTGGCCCAAAGAAGCACCGCCACGGCTGCGTAGACGTAGGCCTGGGTATGTCTGTCCATCTTATCCTGGGCGCCTCTGTGCCTTGGCGAGGAGTTGGGCCGTCTTCGCACACTTGCGGCCCGACCAGAAAACCTTTCCGAAGTACCCTTGGTCGGAATGTGGTGGCGTTGGACTTAATATAGCTGCACCGTGAGTGAGCGTCCATCAACTCGGCAGCATAGGGTTTCGTGGTCGTGGAAATCGACCAGTACAAGCCATAAGTATATTTAGGAATTACGGTATGATCTCATTCAAAGTGCATCACTCCGTTTTTCCCAAGTACTCCTTTGTCTTATGTGCGTTCCTCCTGGTAGCGGCGCTCGTATCGGCTTGCAGCGATTCTGACAACGCCGGACAAGACCCCGAGGCAGAAGAGGACGTCCGGGTGCTGGAGTCGGTCACCTATCGAGACGTGTTCCTTAGTGTAGTTGCGCCGCTTGACGAAGCACGAGGCTACTGTTTGGATATTCCAGGCCATAGTACGGGCGTACGGGTAGATAGTCCCCTTCAAGCGCACACCTGCAAACACGGGATATGGAACGAGGACGGGCGATTCGATGTGGCCGTGTTGGGAATCGGGCCTTTGCGAATGCCTCATTACGATCTGTGCCTGGGGGCCGAAAGCGCTTCAGTCACGGCGCAGCTAGTCCTGTGGCAGTGCCCCGGGGCTTATCTCCAGACTTGGACAGCCCGAGCCTCGGGAGAGATCGTTCTAGAATCATTCCCGCAAATGTGGATTACCATCGAGTACGTACTGGGCCGAGACGCGGGTGTCTGCAGTATCTGATGAAGGGTGTGGGACTCGATATGTGCACACCTGTGGCGAGTGATCGTCAGCGATGGACGACGGTCGTCCATCGATAGACCTTGTTCAGCAGTTGCGAGAATTTCGAAAGTCACATCCAATACTGCGAGGTGAAGTACGATGGCAGCCCTCAGTCCTATCGTTCAAGAATGGGTGCAGAGCGCCAGAGAATCGCCGGAGGAGTTTTGGGCCAAGGCAGCAGACGAACTACCCTGGTTCCGTAAGTGGGACAGCGTTTTGGAGTGGGACCGTCCGAGCTTCCGCTGGTTCCCAGGCGCTCAGACTAACCTTGCCTACAACTGTCTTGACCATCACGTCGCCAACGGCCGGGGTGACAGCACGGCGTTGATATACGTCAATGAGCGCGGCGAGCGTCGCCGCTTTACATATCGAGAGTTGACCGCAGCGGTCGAGCGTGTCTCGGCGGGTCTCCGGGCGCTCGGCGTCGGCAAAGGTGATCGTCTCACCATCTATATGCCTACAGGTCCGGAGGCCATCATGGCCATGCTGGCGACTGTGAGGATAGGGGCTATCCATTCGGTGGTCTTCGCCGGATTCGGTGCCGGGGCACTAGCCGAACGTATCAAAGCCAGCGGCTCTAGGGTCGTCCTGACCGCGGATGTCAGCTACCGTAAGGGCACTGAGGTCAACCTCAAGGAGATTGTCGACTCGGCCTTGGGGATGGGCGGCGATGCAGTGGAGTACGTTGTTGTGCTGAGGCGTACCAACAGTGGCGCTATATCCTCTAAACGGGAAATAGGTTGGGATGAATTGTTGGAGCGAGGGAGCGGCCAAGATGGCAGCCACGTCTCGATGGAAGCCAATGAGCCAGCGTATATTCTTGCCACCTCGGGAACCACAGCCAAGCCGAAGCTGACGGTCTCCACGCACGGCGGTTACCAGGTTCACGTTCACAGTATGGGCCGCTGGGTTTTTGCTCTGCGGCCCGACGACGTTTGGTGGTCGACCTCAGATATCGGATGGGTCGTCGGCCATAGTTACATTGTTTACGCGCCGCTTCTCGCCGGAAGTACGACCATTGCGTACGAAGGCGCACTCGACTATCCGGGGCCGGAGACAATATGGCAAGTGATCGAAGAGCTTGGAGTGACCGGGCTTTTCACATCTCCCACCGCGGTTCGTCTCCTGATGCGATATGGGGAAGCCGCGCTTGAGAAACACGATACATCTTCGCTAGAACGCGTCTTTTCTGCAGGTGAAGTGCTAAACGCGCCGGTTTGGGAGTGGCTACAGAAGGTGGCCTTGAAAGGACGTATCCCTGTCATAGACCACATGTGGCAGACGGAGACAGGCGGTCCGGTGTTCGGCAATCCCTACGGTGTCGACATGCTACCCACCAAGCCGGGCTCCTCTGGCATACCTTTGGCAGGCATAGAAGCGGCTGTTTTGACTCCGGAAGGAGAGCCATGCGCCCCTGGCGAAAAGGGGATCATGGTAATCAAGCGACCTTTTCCTGGCCTGACGCCTACGCTATGGGGCGAGCCAGAGCGGTACGGAAAGGACTACTGGGAGCGGATACCTGGCGTCTACTATACGGGCGACTCGGCACACATCGACGACGATGGCTACGTCTGGTTCGCCGGTCGCGCCGATGAGATTATCAAGATTGCAGCGCACAGATTGGGGACCGTCGAGGTAGAGACAGCGTTTCTCAAGCATTCCGCCGTGGCCGAGGCCGGTGTGACTGGACGGCCCGATGAACTGCGTGGAGAGGTGATCTCTGCCTTCATTGCCCTGAAGGACGGTCACGAGCCGTCCGACGATCTACGGAAAGAATTGATGGCAACCGTACGTGCGGACCTTGGGCCGATAGCTGTTGTCGGCGAGCTAAACTTCGTCAAGTCGCTTCCCAAGACCCGCAGCGGTAAGATCATGCGTCGCGTCTTCAAGGCGGTTACTCTTGGCAGTGATCCTGGCGATATCACGACCATCGAGGATGAGGGTTCTGTCGAAGAGGCGCGAGAAGCCTGGCAAGCTATGAGAGCAGATCTCGATTCCACGAACTAGACGTCCAGACTCACAATCGTCAATTTTGATCGAGGACCGAAGGAGATCGTTATGAAGTACCGTGGCATCATGTTTGTGATTGTGGGGATGGTGCCTCTGGCATTTGGCTGCGGCGGTGAGGCAGCGGTTGAACCGGCCGACGACGGAACGCTCAATATCACCATGGGTGACTCCAAATTCACCCCGGACAAGATCGATCTAAAATCAGGCCGGAAGGTCCGCATGGTGCTGAATAACAAGTCAGACCACGACAATGGTCTTGCGATTGGACTGGATGTGTTGAGAGAGGGTGGCTCCGCCACTGGATTCGGCAACCACTTTCTCGCGGGCGTTGAAGTAAAGGTAATTGGCCCTGCCATACTTGTCGTTGCCGGCGATTCCGTGCTCACACGAGAAGGTGCAGGGCCGAGGAAGATATCGATGCGGGAAGTGGGGACCAGGGCTTCATGATTGTCATCGGGCCCTCAAGCGAGTCTACTATTGTAGAGTTCGTTGTTCCGGAAAATTATGGAGAGTGGGAATTCGCATCTTTTGCTGCCGATGGGCAGAGCTTCGAAGATGGCATGAAAGGTACCGTGAAGGTGTTCCCATGCCTCGCCTCGTCGAATTCCCGCGAATCGCGTTGCTGATGATAGTGCTACGGCGTCTGCCTAGTGAGACGATTGCCGTAAGCCAGACTTGCAGTCGACATCCCCATACGTAAGAGTGTGCCCGTGGAGATCGTAGAATCGGCATTCATAGTCAACATCTATAGTAAGGAGCCAATATCCGATGAGCTGGAACGCGCGTCAACACGATCCTGAGTGGCCCTTCGATTTGTACGCGACGAACTTCGACCTTGCGCTTGACTCCACTGCTCTCATGGTCATCGACATTCAGGCGGGCAGTATCGTGAAGGACCCGGAATCAGAGTTTGGAAGGACTCATCCGGCTATAGTGGACTATTGGAATCAACGTCTACACGACCAGGTTTTGCCTAATACGCGGCGTCTGATCGAGTCCTTCAGGCGGCGAGGACTGCGCGTGGTCTACACGCGAAACGGAGCGCTTACGCCGTCCGGTGTAGAGATGACCAGTCGGCTGCGAGAGCGGGAGGCTCCCGATCCAAATCGCCAGTATCGCGGAGGACCGGCATTCGAGATCGCTGCGGATGTCTCTCCCACCGAGCACGATCTGGTCATCGACAAGCCCATTTCGTCCGCATTCACGGCGAGCCCGATGGATCACGCTCTACGGAACATGGGGATCACCGACCTGGTGATCACTGGGATACTCACGGACATGTGCGTGCTGGGCACGGCTCGTGTGGCCGCGGAGCTCGGCTACAATGCTCTGGTTTGCGAGGATGCCTGCGCCACTCTTACCCAACGGGCCCACGACGAAGCGTTACTGATGCATGCCAGGGTCTTTGGCAGGGTTTCTGATACCGAAGACGTACTCGATGAAATGGATATGGAATCAGCATAGCCGCTAGTGTATTCGGCTAGCGGCCCCTACTTCTGACCGTATGTAACGGCATGAACTGGCGTCATTTCGAATGCGCAGACCCCTCGGAAGCCATGTCTGTTTAGTAGATCGATGAAGGCTTGGGTGGGCATCAACTGGTCGTCGATCATCGCCTCGAAATACTGTATGCCAGACATCACTCTTGCAGGGACAGTGCGGCACTCCTCGGTCGACTCCGGGAACGGGGGGTCAGATATGATGAGAAACCACCTGGCTTTAGTGCGCGGTGGACATTCTTGGTCATCTTTTCAATCTCCCTGCACTGATGCATGGAAACATTGATCATTCCCATGTCGAACTCTGAATCCACGTCCAGATCCTCGAGTGTACTCTCGACAAGCGACACCTGTCCTGTAGTCCGGCCGCATCGATACTTTTCTGGGTCAGCCGAAGAGATAAGGCATCTCCATAGACCCCCAGCAGCGTTGTCTGGGGATAGGTCCGGGCCATCCGAATCAGATCCACAACGGACGCGGTCACCCAGTTAATCTACGTCGACCCAACCCTCCTAGAGGTAGTCCAGCTCGCCGCAGGCGCGCCGGGCGTCTGAAGTGAGAACATGACACATTTGTGGGTGGGGGATCCAGATGACGAAATCGCTAAACACCGAGTACCGAACACGTCCTCACTAATTGCACTCACGCCCAAGGCAAGCGTAGAATCAGCCGTCCGATAGGATCAAAACATGGCACATAAACGAATCAGGATCGGGAACACCAAGGGTGGGTATCTTGCGCCGGACCTAGACTATGGCTCCAGCCAGGCGGTGGTCGCGGGCGACCAGGTTTTTTTGGTGGGGTGTACTGGGCTGACTCTCGACGGCAAGAATTTTGTCGGAGAGGGCGACCCGGCCGCCCAATCCGAAACCGCCATGCAGAACGTTCGTACCCTGCTTGAAGAGGCGGGCGCTCGGATGGAAGACATCTGCATGATCACCAACTACACGACTGAGCACTCCCACCGTGCGCAGGTCTACCCTGTGATTGCGCGTCATCTCGAAGGGGTCAACCCGGTCTCGACCGGACTGGTCGTCAAGTCGTTGGCCTCACCATATATCGACTTCGAGATAGACGTCTGGGCCGTGATACCTAAGGATCGGGCCCGTGGACACGACCGCTACAGGCTCCTCAACGCCAGGGGCGGCTACCTTATGCCTGACCTGAACTTTGGTAACTCCAAGATCGTCCGTGCCAACGACCACCTGTTCCTACAAGGCCAGACCGGCATGACGCTCGACGGCAAAGACTTTATTGGCGAAGGAGATCCGGCGAAACAGGCGCAGGCCGCCATGGAGAACGTTCGCGAGCTGCTTGCAGACGCTGGAGCAACCATTGCAGACGTCTGCAAGATCACGACGTACATCACCGATCCGTCATACCGCGAGAGCATCTATCGGGTCCTAGCTGAGCACTTTCGGGACGTTCATCCGGTTTCAACCGGCACCATCGTAAAAGCTCTGGCTAGGCCCGAATTAGACTTCGAGATCGACGTGTTCGCCATGGTGCCCGATGACAAGAGCAAGGGGCATGACCGTTTCCGGCTTG
>CAJWER010000120.1 GCA_913030785.1 uncultured Chloroflexota bacterium
GCCCGGCGTGTTCATCTCCGAGTGGACGATGCCAGCTCCGGCAGTCATCCACTGGGTCGCGCCATCGCTGATCAGCCCGCCGCCGCCGTTGGAGTCGCGATGCTCCAGGACGCCGTCGAGCATGTATGTGACGGTCTCGAAGCCACGATGCGGGTGGTCGGGGGCGCCCTTTGCCTCGCCGGGGGCGTATTCTACGGCGCCCATGTGGTCGAGCAGCAGGAAGGGGTCCGCTAGACGGAGATCAATGCCCTGGAATGCCCGACGGACTTCGAATCCGGCGCCCTCAAACATCTTGGGAGCGTCGGTCACGGAAACGGCCTGCCGCTCCCTTGCGACACCTTCGGCCAATGGTGTGATGCGCGTGACGGGCGATAGATCATCTACTTGGATTGTTGGCATGGGAGCTTATCTCTCCTAGTGCTACAGGCCATTTTAGCGCAACGGGGTCATAGTAGTGGTAATTGAAGCCCACAACTGTCCTTTCGATGCGCGACGGCTCGCCGACCCACCCCTACGTAGGTGGTCGTGGGATTGTAGGGGCAGGTCTGTGACTTGCCCTGGGTGGGGGCGAAGGGCTTCGCGTCAGACACGCTGGAGACTGCTCTGTCTTGCTACACACCTGAGGGAGGTCGTGGTAGCATTAGGCGCTTGCTAGAGATTAGGGATATTGGAGCCGGATGTTGCCCTTGGTGGCAATGCCTGTTTAAGAGAGAGATAGTTATCGTTACCTCACCTGATGTTGTGGATACCACGAGCAAGTTGATTGGACTGGACTCGCAGTCTCACGTCAGTAACATCGGCGTGGCCGACTATATTGAGGGGCTGGTGGCACCGGCGGCGACTCGATTGGAGCGAATCGAGTATGTGGACCGGGTGGGCGTGCGCAAGGTTTCGCTGGTGGCGCAATTTGGAGAGGGCGGAGGAGGCCTGGCACTGTCGGCTCACATGGACACGGTACCGGGTCTCGGCTGGTGCGGGGACCCGTTCAAGGCGAAGATCGTGGGAGACCGCCTCTACGGGTTGGGCGCCTGTGATATGAAAGGTCCACTGGCAGCCACATTGGTGGCGGCGTTTTCGTATGCCTGCCGTGGAGTTGAAAAGCCCCTGGTACTGCTACTTTCCGCGGACGAGGAGACCGATACCGAGGGGGCGATCAGGATCGCACAAGAGTCGAAAATACTGGCTAACGTGCACCCTGAGTTCTGCATAATAGCTGAGCCGACAGATTTGAGGGTCGCAAACGCCCATAAGGCTGCGATCACTTTCAGCGCCACGACCGAAGGTCGGGCTGCCCACAGTTCGACCGGCCAGGGGATCAATGCCAATATCAGCATGATTCCGTTCATTCACGAGATGTGGGGTCTGTACAAAGAACTGACAGGGAACGAGGACCATTGGGATACGCATTTTGAGCCTCCGTATCCTGATTGGAACATCGTAATAGACAACTTCGGTACGGCGCCCAATGTTACTGTGCCGAAGAGCCAGTGCACGGTAAATTTCAGGTACACGCCGAGGCTGGACCCGGAGCCCATTATTCGCAGGGTCGAGGAGTCCGCTAACGCCAACGGCGTGGACTTGACTTACTGGTCCAGCGGCGACCCACTGTATACCCCCGAGGACTCGCCATTGGTCCAACTTGCGCTGGAGTTGGCGGGTGAACATGAACCTGTCAGCGTGCCGTATCGGACCGACGCGTGCATATTCGCGTCGACATTCCCGTGTGTGGTGTTCGGAGCGGGCAGCCACCGACAGGCACATAACGTTGATGAATGGGTCAGCGTGGCACAACTACATAGGAGCGTGCAGTTCTACGAGGATGCGATTGCCCGGGTGTGCTCGTAGTCAGTCGTTCCGACAACAGTCACCGAGGAGGACCATTGTGAGCGCCATGACGTATCCCACATGGGACGAACAGATGACGTCCTGGGACGAATTTATCAAAGGGAGCTTCGGCGCAACGTGGAAGGCGCCTATGATAGGGCCCGATATGCCGACCTTTATGGGCTTGCCGTACGTGACCACGCCCGAGGAACTAAAGGGCGCTGACGCGGTGATCATCGGAGCCCCGTATGTGGCGAGTGACACTCCAAAATATGCCGGGGTCGACCGGAGCGAGTGGCTTGCTGCTCCCTTGCGGGTACGCCAGCAGTCGATACGCTACCAGTCGGGATATGTGCAAGAGTTCGACCTGGACGTGTTTGACTATATCAAGGCTGTGGACTATGGCGACGCGGAGATTCCCCCCGAGGTGATGGACGACCAGTCTCCAGAGAATATATTGCGTGCTCAGGCTGCCGTCGTGGAAAAGGTGGGGCATGCTCTGGATGCCGGTGCGGTGCCGGTTGTCATTGGCCAGAACTCGCCCTGCGGCTCATACGCCATAGCGAAGCCAATTGCAGAGCGGATACAGGGCGCGGTGGGGTGCGTCAGCCTGGACACGCATTGGGATGTTCAGCCGCTGGATCATCTCACTGGTGATCCTCGCATTGCGGGGTCTGGGAGTTGGAAGGCCAAAATGTTCGAGTGGCATGACAACATGGACCCTCGCCACCTGGTGGAGATTGGTGAGCGCGGCCTGCTGGAGAGGAAAGACCTCGTCAGAAAATACCTGCGGGAAGGCGCCAGGTTCATCTCGACCTGGGAGTTGCGGACATCGCTGGGTATTGAGGGGCTAATCGCGGAGCTGGACCGCGCCTACGACGGCACTGAGGGCGTGTATGCCCACTTCGACATGGATGTTATGGGTGGGGCGGGTCCGGCCCCTGGCGATATTCTTGGCGAGGCCGCTGAGCCGATCGCCATGACAGACTACGAGATCATTCGTATCGCCCATGAGGTAGGGAAGCGCGGCCTCTCGGGGCTGTCCTTCATCTGCATCCCACCCGGTTCTGCGCTGGTGTACCGGGTCGTAGTCTATGTGATCATGTACATGCTGGCGGGTTTGGCGATGAGGAAGGGCGCGGTTTCCGGAGGCTAGTGGCGGAGTTCGCCAAGATTGAAATTCAACGAAAAGAGACACAGGAGCGATGACAATACAGGCCATTGGTTCGAGGCGAGAGCTGTTCGTGGACTATCTGTTGGTGGACCATCTGGAGGGGGCTGGCCTGAAGCTGCACCTCCCTCAACCTGGCGGAGTGGCGGTACGTTTCGGCGCGTCGGAGGGGGACTCCGATGATCACAACGCCTTCTACACGACGGTATTGAAGGACGGCGATACGTACCGCATGTACTATCGGGGGAAGAGCTACCACCGAACGGAACAGGGATTCGAGTCGCTGACCTGTTACGCGGAGAGTGAGGATGGAATTAACTGGACCAAGCCGGACCTTGGCCTGGTGGAGGTGGATGGCTCCAAGCAAAACAACGTGATCCTCTCAACTGGCTGGCAGTTCTGTCCATTCATCGACACACGGCCTGGGGTGCCCGCTGGAGAGCGGTACAAGGGTAACGCTAGATACGATGAAGGGCTGCGGGGATTCGTGTCCGGGGACGGAATCCACTGGATGGAAGCAGAGGGTGGGGTGATAGTCCCGAACGCGCTGAGCAACCACTTCGACTCCCAGAACGTGATGTTCTGGTCTGAGGTGGAGGAGTGCTACGTTTTGTATGCGCGGCACAACGAGGGTGGAAAGCGAGCCGCGGCTAAGGCGACCTCTGCGGACTTCGAGACATGGACCGAGCCGACCCTGATGGAGTACAGCGATACTGAGTCGACCACGCCCTCGGAGCATCTGTACACAAACCAGACGCACCCCTATATTCGCGCGCCCCATATTTATGTGGCATTGCCGGGCCGCATATTCTTCGACCGGCGTAAGCTGACGCCGGAGGAGCAAGCGTATGCGGAGGCCGAGTTGGACCCTGGTGTCGGCAAGGGAGTGGACTGCTCGGACGGGGTCCTTCTCACCTCGCGGGCGGGAACGACAAGGTACGACTTCACATTCATGGAGAGCCTAGTTCGACCTGGGATCGGCGCTAACAACTGGACGGCTCGCAACAACTACCCGGCCAACGGCGTCGTACAAACAGGACCGTCGGAGATGTCGCTCTACGTAAATCGTGACTATGGCCAGCGGAATGCCTACCTCGAACGCATGACCCTGCGTCTCGACGGATTCAGCTCGCTGAATGCGCCGTATGCGGGCGGGGAGATGACCACGAAGCCGTTCACGTTTGCGGGCGATGAGCTGGAGATCAACTACGCAACCAGCGCCGCGGGCAGCATACGGATCGAGCTACAGGATGAGGCGGGTGTGCCGATTCCGGGGTACGCGGCTGCGGACTGCAACGAGCTGATCGGCGACGAGATCGAACGAGTGGTTGCATGGCAGGGTAGGAGCGCTGTGGGCTCGCTAGCAGGGAAGACGACGCGCCTGCGTTATGTGATGAAGGACGCAGATGTCTACTCGTTCCGGTTTCGTGGTGGTGAGGGATAGTGGTCGTTGCAGCGGACTCTGACTAAGGTCAGATTGGACGATTGGCCGCAGGTGAGCCTTTTACACACCAGCAAAAGGCCCCGAGCGTGGGGCCTTGGGGCTCTTTTGGGCGTGTCGGCGGCGGTTATGACTATATTAGCGGCCGTCGCGGGCAGTGTGAGGATCACGCTGGTCCCCCGATCGGACTCGCTCTCGATCTCGACTGACCCCTTGTGCATCTCTAGGATGTGTTTGGCGGCGAACAGCCCGATGCCGGACCCCTTTTCCTTCATGAAGGCCCTGGTGAGCCATCTCGCGAGCCCTTTGCTCACGTGACCCCCCAGCGCATGTCAGAGAAGAACTGAGCGAAGGAGCCAAGCATCTACACCAGCAGCCTGCCCTAGGGTGTGTCGAGTAGTCGATGTTCTCGGTGATGGACACCAGAGCCACGTCATTCATAGCCGGGTTGGCCAGGGACTCTAGTGTTACCCTGAGATTGCGAGACCAGCGATCGAGGGTGTGGACGACGACGATATCGAATAGGTCCTTCCGGGCATCCTCCATCAGTTGCCGAAACATGGGACGCTTTTTCATCGACTCGGAGTGCGCGGACTTGCCCTCTTCACGGTAGATCTTAACGGCGTTCCAGCCCCTCTGCTCTTGCAGAGCTCACCGAAGAGTCGCTCCTGTGCCGAAAGGGAGTGGCCCTCGACCTGGGACATGGACGAGACTCTTAGGTGGGCGACCGCTCTTTTTGTTTCAGTTTGTTCATTGGCCCTCTCTCCTGAATCGGTGGCGGGCCAGTGTATACGCAGGGGTATACATGTCAACCCGTGGTTTCCTCCCACGACCTAGGTGTTTAGGTTTTCTGGGCCAGGGGTTGGGATATCCACGAGTGTTCGTTCAACCCCGTTCAACTGCGTTCAATTGAACGATGACTACGGCGAGAGGTTGAACAGGTCATGAATCCCTGATCCATAACAGGCCGAGAGGTAGAGCTCCCCTATAGACGCGCCTATAGGGTGAAGTGTTGGTCGGAGCGGGCGCTCCAAAAGGCTCTGGTTGCATCCCCGATCGGTGGTGCTAGGAAGGCGAAGTCCGCGCTCACGCAGCTGATCGGGCAGAACGACGGCCTATTTAGGATTGCCTGGAAAATCCCTTTGTCGAATTCGATTAGTCGCAGAACCGAATGGAACAGTTGGTAGTAGTCAAGGATGTCGTCGGATCTTATCGCGTATAGTGTGCACATGGAACACCGCATCTTGGGACGGACCGGCCTTCGGGTATCGCTGTTGAGCCTCGGTAGCGGCGGCGCCAGGCAGCTAGGCCAGGCCATTGGCATGACCCAGTCGGGGCAGACGGCCCTGGTCCGCCGGGCACTGGATTTGGGCGTGAATTTCATCGACACTTCCGCCGGATACGGAGAGAGCGAGGCGATCCTCGGCCGGGCCCTCGACGGCGTGCCCAGGGACTCCTACCACCTCTGCACAAAGTGGTCCCCCTGGGAGAATGGAGTATTCGGGGAGGACCCTCAGTCCCTAGTAGACTCCGTCGAGCGAAGCCTTGCCCGCCTGGGCACGGATCACGTCGAGGTCATGATGTTTCATGGCCCCCTCGCACCGGAATACCGTGTCATCGTCGACCGGTTCTATCCGACCATGGAGCGGCTGCGCGAGCAGGGCAAGATACGCTACATCGGCCTAAGCGTGCAGTATGCAACCGAGCCTTCGCAGGGGGTTGTAGACCTCGCAATCAAGAGTGACGCCAATCTGTGGGATGTGCTGATGCTCAAGTACGGACTACTCAACCAGTCTGTTGCCAAAGAGGTCTTGCCGCTGGCCATCAAACACGGGGTTGGAATAATGAACATGGCGGCCATCCGCGTAAAACTCCCGGACCCCGACCTGCTCCAGGAGTTGATGCGAGAGTGGAGCGACGAAGGCCACATAGGACAGGGCGAACTGCCTTCAGACGATCCGCTGGGATGGCTCGTACACGACGACGTGGCCTCCGTGGTCGCCGCCGGATACAAGTTCGCGGCGGACCATCCGGCGATAGCAACAGTCATCACTGGTACGTCCAACCTGGATCACCTAGAAGAGAACGTTGCCGCACTAAGCAAGCCTTACCTCCCGGCCAATGACACCCGTCGGCTAAAGGAACTCTTTGGCGACATCGTCGAGTACGCTTGATAACAGTGTGATCGCAGCTGGACGAGGCCTCCGGTTGCTAGTGATCATATCGAACATCTACCCTTGTCACGCGCGGCGTTCGACCACCATTGATCGCGCCCAGCGCCAGCCGATATTGCACCCAAGGGCCACCATCGTCGGATGCGCCCAGCGCCTGGCCGCTTTCGAACCAACTCTCGGAGCCATCCGGCCCAACCCAGGGGGACGACGCCAAGCCGTTCCTGGTCTTCGATGACCTGATCTGGGCCCCGACCCATGTTTTGGGCGGCACGTCCGCTTGCCACGACACCGCGGTCACTCTTGCGCCACCCGGCAGCTCATGGGGCGCGGAAGTGTAGTGCTCCTCGGGCCCGCCATCCGCGATGTTGCCTGGCGCCACGGAGGACATCCCGTGGGGCCCTGAACTGGGCAATCGCGTGGTTCTGCTCTCCGCAAATCCGTCGGGGCCGTTCCACCACACCTCCGAGTAGGCCACCTGGTCTCCCCACACCTTGTGGTTTGCCACCGCAAGATCGACGTATCCGTTCTCGTTGAAGTCGGCGGCCACCGAGCCTGTAGCCGAGTGCGTGAAGAGTCGCGCGCGGTCCGTAGCCGAGAAGCCTCGGCCCTCGCGATTCCAGTAGATATAGGAGTCAAGGTCACGCACCCGCCCATCTGCATAAGAGCAAACGAAAAGATCTAGCAGGCCGTCATTGTTGAAATCGGCCACGCTCATGGCGTTGATGTGGTTAGCGGGCAGCATCGTTTTGTGATCATCTCGCAGACCGTCTGGACCGTTCCAGTACACGTACGCGAAAGAGTCGTGAGGCGAGTCCGGCGAAGGCGTCGTCCCGCCCATAATCAGGTCGAGGTATCCGTTGCCGGTGAGGTCGGCGGCACGGGCGCACATCGTGTTGAATGCCGACAAGAACTGGATCCGCTCCATGCTGAACCCCTCGGGCCCTCCCCACAGGATGAAGCACCGTTCGGACCCGTTGCCTTGAGGGACCACCATGTCGAGCCAGCCGTTATTGTTGAAGTCGGCCAGATAGACCCAGAGGCAATAGTCATACAGCACACCATCATGTTCCATCCGAATACGCTGCGGGTTCAGCGCGTCGATCCCTCCGGGGCCGCCATTGAAAATCAGTATCTCCGAGTTGGAATAGCCCGTGATGACGACATCCAGATATCCATTGTGGTTGAGGTCTCCGGCTGCCGCGCCGGAAGCGCGGGCCGTGGGCAGAACAAGGCTTGGCTCTTTCGGAAAGCCCCCTGGTTGGGCGAAATAGACAAATGAACCTGGATCTCGATTGACGCAGTTGTGCGAACTATTGGCGAACACCAGGTCCACGAGGCCGTCGTCGTTTAGGTCGCAGCAGAGAGCCTCCACCGTGCCCACGCCGTACACGTCCTCGCTCCGCTCAGGCGAGAATCCGTCGGGGCCACCATAGTAGATCGTGGGGCTGACCTCGAAGATCTTCCGGCTGTAGTGATTGATGAAAAGCAGGCAGGGACGCGTCTCACCTTCAATCCTTACTACAAATACCCGACGCGGGTCCTCCGCCGATAGGAGTACGGGATCTTCGAAAGTGCGGTTTCGAGCACCTCGGTAGACGAAAGAGTCGGTCGTGAACGACTCGGACGTGTGGTTCTGGCAAAACACGATGTCGCCGAGCCCGTCGCCGTCGAGGTCCTCGACAAGTACGTCGCATGCCCTGTTGGTTTTGATCCGCGTCCGCCGCAGGCTGTCGAAGCCCGATTCGCCGCCCCAGTACACCCACGAGCCCTCGGCCTGCCCAAACGTCTGGCGGCAGGCGACCACTATGTCGTCGAACCCGTCTCCGTCAATGTCGCCGACCGCGACGGCCATGGCTCTTTGACAATCCAGAATGATCGGCTCCCCGAAGGTCCGATCGTAGG
>CAJWER010000121.1 GCA_913030785.1 uncultured Chloroflexota bacterium
CCCGGTCTGCGAGGTAGACCACTCTACAGCGTCCGCGGTCGCTAGTGCGGCGTCGACCATGAAGCCTTTCGCACCCCCCAGTGTTCCATCGAGAGGGTCACCACTGGACCACTGAGAGTGGACATAGCCGGTGTAGGCTCCCTGGGATTTTGCTTTGAGGAAGATATCTGTATTCGACGGATAGAGACTCTCAATTCCTGTACCCTCATAGCCCCTTGAGAGATCGAACATGCTGTAGTTCAAGGTGTGGAAACCAGCCAGGGTCACGAATTGGAAGGTGTAGCCCATGGCCGCCAGCTCCGTCTGGAACTTGGCGATGGTGGTGGCGTCGAGGTTGCGAGACCAGTTGAAGGAGGGAGAGCAGTTGTAGGCCAGCTTTTTATTCGGATAGTGCTCGTGGACACCCTCGGCGAAGATCTTCGCCTCCTCGAGGTCCGGTTTCGAGGTTTCGCACCAGATCATGTCCGAGTAGGGCGCGTAGGCGACGCCACGGGAGATGGCGGCGTCGAGGCATCCACCATAGGTGAAGAAGCCTTCGCTGGTGCGCGCGCCATCGAGGAAGGGCCAATCCCTGGGGTCGATGTTGTTGGTGAGCAGGGTGGCGCTGTTGGCGTCGGTCCTGGCGATGAGCACCGATGGCAACGGACGATATTGCTTCCTGGACCCGCGTGTCGGGGGGATGATCGCTGTGGCCGAGGCGTGTCGCAATGTCGCGGTTGTGGGTGCGGAGCCGGTCGCGCTGACCGACTGTCTGAATTTTGGCAATCCGGAGCGGCCCGAGGCCTACTACCAGCTCGAGGAGTGCATTATGGGGATTGCGCTGGCCAGCAAGCTCCTTGGCGCACCGGTTATCAGCGGTAACGTGAGCCTTTACAACGAGACGCGCGGCGAGGCGATCTATCCGACGCCTGTCATAGGCGCCCTTGGGCTGATGGACGATGTGACACGGAACGCTCCTATTGCATTTGGCGACGAGGGCGACGTGGTGCTGCTCCTCGGTGCAACGAAGTTTGGTGGCGCACCCGAGTCCCTGGCGGGGAGCGAGTACCTGGAGACTGTTCACGGCCTGGTTGCGGGTCAGCCGCGCATCGACATGGAGTTGGAGATAGCGGTGCAGCGTGCTTGTCGGCGCGCCGTGGCAGAAGGCCTGGTGTCGTCGGCCCATGACTGCTCAGACGGAGGACTGGCTGTCGCCGTGGCCGAGTCCTGCATCGCCGGTGAGATCGGTTTCTCGGGCAGCTTGGAGGTGTCGGGACGCTGGGACGCGGCGCTCTTCGGCGAAGAGCAATCACGTATCGTCATATCGGTACCTGCTGCTAATCGGGAAGCGGTGGAGGGCATATGCGCGGAGGAGAGTGCGCCTGTGGCACTCCTCGGCGAGGTCGGTGGGGAGGCGCTGGTGATCGCGGGGCTGCTGGATGTGCCGCTGAACCATATCGTTGACGCTTGGAAGGGTGGCCTGGAGCGTGCCGCGGAGGGCTCCGCCAGTACTGACTAGTCTTGACACTCCACGGCGCGTGGTGCTACTTTTACATGTACCCATTTAGCAGTCACTGAGGGCGGCTGCTATTTTTCATTCTGGGGACGGAGGGGTTTGTGCCTAGGTACGACTACGAGTGCCAGAACTGTCATCATATTTTCGAGGTCAAGCAGAGCTTCTCCTCGGAACCTGTAGCTACATGCCCGGAGTGTATGAATGGAGCACAGCGGATGATACGCGCCGTCCCAATCGTGTTCAAGGGTAGTGGATTCTACGTCAATGACTACGGCAAGGGTGGGGGCTCGACTGCCTCGGAGCCCAATGTCGCCGAGGAGTCCAAGTCCGAGTCCAAATCAGAAACCAAGTCTGAGTCTAAGAACGAGTCCAAAACGGAGTCTAAGTCCGAGTCTAAGTCCGAGTCTAAGTCCGAGTCTAAGTCCGAGTCTAAGTCCGAGTCCAGTTCCAACACTACGAGCGACTCAAAGAAGGAGTCCAAGGCCTCCTGAGCGTATTGACGAGGGTGATAGGCCTGCGACGATGAGAGCTCTAATTCAGCGGGTTTCAAAGGCGTCGGTCTCGATCGACGGCGAGGTTGTCGGGGCTATAGGGCCTGGTCTGCTGATACTTCTGGGGGTCTCCAGGGACGACACTGATGAGGACGCGAGTTACATAGTTGGGAAGGTCGTAAATCTCCGAATCTTCTCCAACGATGAGCGTAAATTTCAGAGCTCAGCCACCGACGTAGGGGCTGAGCTTCTTGTTGTCAGCCAATTTACACTTTACGGTGAAACCCGAAAGGGACGCCGTCCCTCTTTTACACTGGCCGCTGCCCCCGACGAGGCCAACCGCCTCTTCGAGCGCGCCGTGGCGCTATTCAAGGACACGGGACTGAAGGTGGAGACCGGAACGTTCCAGGCCTACATGGCCGTGGCACTGGTCAATGATGGTCCGGTCACTCTCATGCTCGATACTGCCGATCGCGAGCGCCCCCGCCGAGGCTAGTTTTTCGTGGTGGTGTCGTCTCTGTAGTCTTCTAGTCCACTTGTGCTGCGATGCCCGACAAGTGGCGTCGCCTATTTCCGCACCCTGCTCGAAGCGCGCGCCTAGCGTGGGGACCAGAATGCCAGGGTGTCCTCGCCGATGGTGTCTACGGTGAAAAAGGGTGCGATGGCCATGACGATGATGCGATCCGGCGCTTGCTGGGCCGTCGACGCCGACACCGCGTTGCCGGCCAGCCTTCCCGCGAACCCGATCGAGTTCCCGTCGGGTGACCACTGGGTGTGGGACTTCGCGTACTGGTCGAAAAACTGGAATACGGTGAGCTGGTCTATGGAAGGCAGGAAATCGACGAGGGGCTGAGACTCTCCCGTTTCCACGTCCAGGACATTCCATAGGAGCACGCCTTCGGTTTCTGCGAGCGTGACGTAGGCCAGTTTGGTTCCATCGGGAGACCAGAAGAACGCGATGACGTTGTCGCGGATTGCAGTGGTCCCGGGGGAGCCGTCGGGTCGCAACACGCTGATGTTCTGGTATACGAGCAGCCCCATGGATCGTAGGGTTAGCACTCGGTCGGGGAGCGTCACCGCGAGCCACTTGGAGTCTGGCGACCACAGGAATGCAGCGCTGGCGGGCACGTCCTCCACAGGACTGGGATCCAGCTTATCGGGGTCCGACAGGTACGAGGATAGACCATCGGGGCCATTGGCTGAGACGAACGCGATCTTGTCACCGGATGGACTCCACGAGGGTACCCTGTATGCGAGGCTCTTGGTGGGGAGTGGGAGGGGCCTAGAGCTTGCGGCCTCAGCGTCGACTATGAAGTGATCGAAGCCCCGGTGAACGAGGAGGCGAGTGGAGTGCGGCGATCACCCAAGCCACAGCGGTCCGTTGCCCAGTGTGAATGCTGGCGCTTTGTCGTCCCGGAGGTCGTCGACATACAACTTCAGCCCTTTCGGAGAGCCACCTATGAAGTCTACGCGGTTGCTGTCGGGCGACCAGTATGAGTAATGGGGAGCACGCTCAGCGACAATCGTGGTTTCGCCCGTAATCCCGGCGTGGATCTTGTGCAGCACTCCGGTGACCGTGTTTCGGAAATACAGCTCGGCGATAGAGTTGCCCTCGCCATCTTGCACAACCCCTGAAATCACGAGACGACGCCCGTTCGGGGACCAGGTTGGCCATGTGAAGAAGCCGTCGTCAGGGCTCACGACAATCTGGTCCTGGCCGTCCGGATCAACTGTCAAGACCCGGCCGTCAGGATCGACGTAGGCAATTCGGTTGACCGACAGGTCCGGGGGCAAGGGTGCTTTGTTGCCGTAGATCCCGCCGTGACCGCCGGCGACAGCGACTACCACCATAGTGGCTGCTAGTAGGACCAGCAGGGCGTATATCCTGAGTAGCAACTTGGTCTCCGAGACTAGCTGTCTAGTAGCCTTTGTGGGGTCGAATAGTTGGCCAGAGGCCGGTAGCTATCTATCCAACCATACCAATTTGTCTCTTCTCTCGCACCAGCAATGGGCAAATTGGTCGGGACACTCTCGCGATGGTAGTATTATCTTTACGGTTTCTCTTTGCCGATTCACCAAACGAAACCAAGCGTAGGAGCCGGATGGGAGAAGGTCCAATGAAGAAGCGATGGATTACCCTGCTAGCTGTCGTGCTACTGGCTATTGGATTGTCCCTTTCGGCGACCGTGATACTGGCGGGTAGAGGTGATTCAGGGCTTTTCGATACTGACAAGCTGTCGGTTAGAGTCGCAGCACTACTGGGACTCGATGAAACGGTGGTCGATGATGCGATCAAGCAGGCCCGCAGGGAGCTGTGGGACGAAGGTCTCCAGGCGAAGCTATCCATCTACGAGGCGAAGTTGACGGCCATGGTCGAAGAAGGCGTGTTGACCCAAGAGCAGGCCGACGAAAAATTGAAGGAGTCGTTGTTAAAATCGAAGGGTGCCACGGTTTTGAAGAAGGTGGCCTCGAAGGACGAATCTCTCCAAGAAAAGTTCACCGCTATGGTCGAAAAAGGCGCTCTGACCCAGGAACAGGCCGATGAAAAGCTAAGATGGATTCTAGCGGGGAAAACGAAGGCCAAATCCTCGTAGCTCCCACCGAAGCACGAGAGCGAACCGCCGAGAAAGCGAACGAGAGCCTCACAACGAAGGGTGCGCAGCATCCTCGCCTGATGTAGCACTCTCACCTCAATCCTCTCCCTCCAAGGGAGAAGGTTTAGGATGAGGGGGATGTTCCCTGTCATGGTAGGACTGGCCCAAGGGCATGCCCTGATCAGCCCAACTAGGCGCGTGCAGCACTCCACCTAAGCGTGCGCAGCACCACTGAAATCGAGGCTCAGGTCCAGGGCCTTGACGGAGTGGGTCAGCGCACCTACCGAGATCATGTCTACTCCGGTGGCGGCTATCTCGGCTACGTTCTCCAGGACAATGTTTCCCGAAGCCTCGGTTAGCGCCTTGCCATTTGCCCGCCTTACGGACTCGGCCATCATCTCCGCTGGCATATTGTCGAGCAGCAGGATTTCGGCGCCGGCAGTCAGGGCCTCATCGACTTGCGCCAGGTCTTCGACCTCCACCTCGATTTTCATTGCATGTGGTGCGGTCTTGCGGAGCCGCTCGATTGCCTGGGCAAGGGTCAGTCCATACGAGGCTGCTGCGGCGATGTGGTTGTCCTTGATCAGGATGCCGTCGCCCAGGTTGCGCCGGTGGTTCTTGCCTCCGCCCGCTGCTACGGCGTACTTGTCGAGTGTGCGGAGGCCCGGGACGGTCTTGCGCGTGTCGAGGATCACTGCCGGGTAGGGCTTCACCGCATCGACGTAGCGGCGAGTCTCGGTGGCTATGCCAGACATTCGCTGCATGAAGTTCAGGGCGGTGCGTTCGCCCTTCAATATCGCCGCCATCGGACCTATGACCTCGACGACGACGTCTGCCTCGATCCCTTGCTCGGTGTCCGAGGGGTGCAGTGTCGAGCCGTCGGGGAGCAGGAGCGTGACCACGAGATCGGGATCTACTCGGTTCCATACCGCCTCGGCGAGCGCGGAGCCGGCTAGTACGCCGTGGGCCTTGGCTATCACCAGAGCGCGGCCCTGGAGTTCCGGTGGTATGAGGCCGTCCGTGGTGGGATCGCCTGCGGAGAGGTCCTCCGTTAGGGCACGCTCGACGACCTGGTCGATGTCGAATGGGGTCAGTTTCAAATGAGGTCCACCCGGCTCAAACGATATTGAGCATTCTGTTGAGGGCTACCCGGGCCTCCTCGGCCGTGGTCGGATCCACTGAGATCTGGTTCACGACGACGCCTGCATTTAGTGCGTCGAATACCCAGGACAGGTACGCGGGGTGGATGCGGTACATGGTGGAGCATGGGCAGACGACTGAGTCCAGGCAGAATATGGTCTTGTCGGGATTCTCCTGCGCTATTCGGTTAACCAGGCTGACCTCGGTCCCGACTGCCCAGACGCTTCCCGGTGGCGACTCGTTGATTACCTTGAGGATGTATTCGGTGGAGCCGTTGAGGTCTGCCGCGTCTACGACCTCTTTGAAGCACTCCGGATGAACGACGACCTGGACGTCCGGGTGGTTGCTGCGGGCCTGCTCGATCTGGTCGACGCTGAATCGCGTGTGGACCGAGCAGTGGCCCTGCCAGAGGATGACCTTGGCTGCGCGGACCTCATCTTCGGTGTGGCCCCCCATGGGCTTGAAGGGGTTCCAGAGGAGCATGTCGGCAGTGTCGATGCCGAGCCTGGAACCGGTGTTTCTGCCGAGGTGCTGATCGGGGAGGAACAGCACCTTGCCCGTCCGCTCGAAGGCCCACTTGAACGTTGCGGGGGCGTTTGACGAGGTGCATACGATGCCCTCGTTCCTGCCGCACAGCGCCTTGATGGACGCGGCGGAGTTCATGTATGTGATGGGAGTGACGTCGCCGCCCATTACGTTTTGCAGGTCGTCCCAGCAGTCCATGACGTCGTCGATCTGCGCCATGTCGGCCATAGAGCAGCCGGCGGTCAGGTTGGGCAGGACCACCTTCTGGTCGGGACCGCTGAGGATGTCTGCTGTCTCGGCCATGAAGTGAACGCCACAGAAGACGATGTACTCGGCGTCCCGCTTGGAGGCGGCGAGCTGTGAGAGCTTGAAGGAGTCGCCGCGGAAGTCGGCGTACTTGATGATCTCGTTGCGCTGGTAGTGGTGGCCCAGCACAACGAGGCGCTCGCCGATCTGTTGGCGGGCCTCGAAAATCCTGGTGTCAAGCTCCTCAGGAGACATCTTCAGGTAGGAGATGGGCAGCTTTTGCCACTGGACCCCTGCCTCAAGCTCCTCCTCAAGGGGCTTGGACTTGAGCTCCTCGTCGGTCTGGCAAAAAGCCGACTGCTCGATCTCCGTTATTGGAATCGTAGCTTCCCGGACTTTGATTACCATCTGGTTTGCCTTGGCCTCCCTATGCCTGTGGAACCTGCGGCTGCGCTGTCGCAACTTCGGCGCCGTTCCGCCTATCTGCCTGGGAAATCAGTGTGCCTTGTAGTGACCAGGGGCTGGTCTCGGCTATCCGGACCTGGACGACTTCGCCGATGGTGCCTTCGTTGACGTACACCAGCTTGTCGTTCCTATTGCGGCCATGGATTTTGCCCCTCGTGGTGCCCTCAAGGAGGACATCGAAGGTCCGGTCCAACAGTTTTCGGTTGGTTTCGGTCTGGATGGTGGCCTGGAGATCGTCGACCGCCTTAAGGCGGGCTTTCTTCTCGGCCAACGGCACGTCGTCCTCGAGCTTGCGGTCCGCGATGGTGCCTTTTCGCGTCGAGTAGGCTGCCGAGTGGACCTTGTCGAAGCGCACGTCTCGCAACATGTCGAGGGTCCGTTCGAACTGCTCATCTGTCTCGCCGCAGAAACCCACGATCAGGTCGGTGCTGAGCGATACGCCGGGGACTCTTTCGCGAATCTTGTCTACCAGTCTTCGGTACTCGTCGGAGGTGTAGCCGCGACGCATCCTGGACAGGACATCGTCGTCGCCGGCCTGGAATGGCAGGTTGATGTGCTCGCAGACTTTTTCGAGGCCCGCAACTCGGTCGATGATGCGGTCGCTCATGTCGTTCGGGTGGGACGTGAGGAAGCGGATGCGCTGGATAGAATGGACCTCGCTCACGGCCTCTAGCAGGTCTGCCAGGTCGGTCCTCTCTTCGAGGTCGTGGCCGTAGGAGTCGACGTTTTGGCCCAGGAGGGTGATCTCCTTGACGCCTCGTTTGCCGAGCATCTCGGCCTCGTGTACCAGCTCCGAAACAGACCGGCTGACCTCGCGGCCTCTGCGGTAAGGGATGATGCAGAATGTGCAGAATTTGTCACAACCGTGGATGATGGGGACAAACGCGGTCACGGCAGCTCGCGCGGTTAAGTTTCCGAGGCATCCCTCGGGGTCGATGCCGGTGCGCTCGCCGACGATCTCCAGCAGTGGCCGGTATTCCTGGGGACGCATGAACACGTCTACTTGCGGGAACCGTTTCTCCAGCGTCGTGGTGTTTGGGCCGACCATACAGCCCATTAGCGCCAGTACCCTGTCCGGCGCGTCGCCGTTCTGGGAGCGCAGGCGGCTCAACATGCCCACGACCTTATCTTCGGAGCTCTGGCGCACCACACAGCTGTTGAGGACGACGACATCGGCAGCCTCAGGCTCCGATACCGGTCCGAGGCCCATCTGATCGAGGGCGCTCTAGATCATCTTGCACCCGGCGGGAAGGTTGCCCTGGTCGTGATGCGCGTAGAACCCTACGCCAAAGCTATGGAGCGCGTGTTTAAAGGGGTCGAGATCCTTGCAACTCACGAGCGCTACAGCGTCATCCTGGCAGAAGACCCACTCTAGGCTGACGTCCGGGTTAAATCTCTGCTTCACACACGATCCCGCTTGACACGCATCAGGGGGGAACTTATCCTTATCCGCCATAAAAAATCACGAATCAAGAGTGGTGAGCCACCCGGCTTTCCGCGTTAGATCGGTCCA
>CAJWER010000122.1 GCA_913030785.1 uncultured Chloroflexota bacterium
GTACCAAGCATGTACCAAAAGTGGCCCAAAAGAGCCCAATCCGTCCCTCCCGTCTTATCCCCCCAACTACGCGGCGATACACAATGGAACAAAATGGGACACTTTTACAGGAATTTTGGTCAAAGCCCAGCGTGTAGCAGCTTGGGCATCAGCCGCCATCGACCTGGCCGCGCCCCCCTACTCCCCCAAATAAGACTCCTCGGTTAGGCGGCTATTTTGAAGGCTCAGGTACTGGTCCTTGGTCATGGGCGGATTGCTCTTGGCAATAACCTCTAGACCCTGTGCGGCACCGTCTGCCAGCAGGTCAATCACCGTCATAGACATCGCCTTTGCTGGCCTGATTACTGCCTGTTCGTAGTCCACGATGGTGTAGTCCACGCCGTGCCCCATGCCTGACGCGCCGCCTGTGTATGGATGTATGGCAGGCATGATCTGACTCAGATCACCCATGTCGGTCGAGCCGCCCTTGACCCGATCTTCCGGGTGGACCTTGAAAGAATCTCGACCCACGAGAGCCTCCGCGTTTTGCCTGAACACGCCCATAAGCCCCGCGTCGTTGAGCACTGGAAGATAGCCGGGAATCGTAACGATGTTGACCTTTGCTCCCAGGGCTAACGCACCCGCACGCAGCGACCTGTCCATCTTCCGGTTCGCGTCGTCGATCGCCGCAAGCGACGCACCACGAACGCGGCCCTCGTACCTCACCTGAGCTGGTATCGCATTGCCAGCGGCTCCCCCCTCCGTGATGATGCCATGCAGGCGAATAGTGTCCCAGTCCCGAAAAGTCTCCCGCTGAGCGTTGAGAGCATTCAGTGCGATGAGCGCAGCCTGCAGCGCGTTGACACCCCTGTGGGGAGAGCCACCGGCGTGCGCCGCCTTGCCTACGAAGGTTACGTGCTTAACAAGGTGTCCGTTGCTGCTACCCCCTGCCGTGAACTTCGTCTTGTAAGAACTCGCCGCCGTGTGGACCATCATCGCCATGTCCACGTCGTCGAAGGCCCCGAGGCGTATGAACTCCTGCTTGCCACCCATCAGCCCGAGCCGGCCCTCCTGGTGGAGCCGCCAGCGATACTCTACGTCGGTGAACTCCTCGGCCGGCAGCCCCATCAGGGCGATCCGGCCAGATAGTGCTCCAAGCACCTCGGGCTGTGATAGCGCAGTGGCGACCCCCAGTAACATGCCGAGCTGACAGTGGTGGCCACATGCGTGGGCAGCGCCGCTGTCCGGATCAGCGTCTGGGTGGCCGGGAACGCGGAGTGAGTCCATCTCCCCGATGATCCCTACCGTGGGCCCCTTGCTCCCGCCGTCCAGATACCCCTTCAGGCCAGTGAGCGCTATACCCTTCTCATGCGATATCCCTAGTTCAGAGAGCTTCTTGCTCACCAATGACGCAGTCGCAACCTCCCTGAACCCGAGTTCGGGATTGTTGGCCACCATCTTGGCCACCGACACAATCCAGTCTCTGCGGCGGTCGATAGCGGCCTGTGCAAAAGCCTTTAGCTGTGATATGTCTGACATGTCATAGTCCCGGCGGTTGGTTCGACAAGCTCACCATGAACAGAAGTAGGCGGCTTACCACGAATGGAAAACCACCCCCTGAACGAACTCCGTTCACCCTGAGCCTGTCGTAGGGCCGTCCAGCACGCCCCTACTCACGGTACGTCTCCTCCTTCAACATGCCGCGCATCAGCTTTAGGTACGCGGCGTACTTCATCGGCGCCCTAAATTCTCGTTTGATCTCCAGCGCCCTTTGAGCGCCATCCGATAGCAGATCTATCACAGTCATGACCATCGCCTTGGCCGCAGTCAGTACAGCCAGGCCGTAGTCATCAATAAGATAGTCGTCGCCGTGGGCGTTGCCCGAGGCCGCGACTATGTAGGGATGGATCACAGGCATGATCTGGGAGAGATCGCCCATGTCGGTCGAGCCGGTACGATGCCCGAGGCCGGTCACGCGCCCCGCGCCGACCAGGGACTCGGCGTTTGCCCTGTGGAGCGCCACCATCGTCGGCTCGCTCCGAATAGGCAGGTAGCCTGGCAAAGTCGTGATCGTGACGCTCCCACCGACGGCCATAGCGCCCGCCCTCAGAGCACGATCCACCTTCGCGCTGGCCGCAGTGAAGGCCTCAATGCTCCTACCCCGCACAAAGGTCTCCATACGCACGTCCGAGGGCACCGAGCTGACCGCCGAGCCCCCGCGTGTGATTATCGGGTGGACGCGAATTGTGTCCTCGTCCCGGTAGGTCTCGCGCTGTGCGTGGATAGCGGACATGGCGATCATCGCAGCGTTGAGAGCATTGACCCCCTGGTACGGCGACGACCCGGCGTGGGCCGCTGTTCCCTCAAACCGGATCAGTTTCGCGAGGAGCCCATTGTTCGTGCCGCCCACGGCGAAGCTCGCGCCATCCGGTCCTGGTATTGTGTGGGTCATCATCGCCATGTCCAGATCGTCCAGCTTGCCCAGCCGGACCAGCTCAGGCTTGCCACCCAGAAACTCGATCTGCCCTGAGCGACGCAGCCCCTCGCGGTACTCGATCTCTATGTACTCCTCGGCCGGAACGGCGATCAACGCCACACGCCCTGACAGGCCCTCCAGCACCCCCGCGGCCTGCAGTCCGATGGCCACCGCCAGCATGGACCCTAGCTGACAGTGATGGCCGCATGCATGGGCGGCCCCTGTGTCCGGGTCAGCGTGCGGATGGTGGGGAACGATCAAAGAGTCCAGTTCGCCCATTACCGCCACGGTGGGCCCCGAGGAGCCGCCCCAGAGCATTCCCTTCATACCCGTAAGTGCGATCCCCTCCTCGAGGGGCACATCGAGACCGCGGAGGGCGTCCGCCACAACCTTTGCCGTCTTTTGCTCACGAAATCCCGGTTCTGGCGAGTTCAGCACGGTACGGGCCAACCTGACCGCCTCATCTCCCCTGCGATCAATCTCAGCGCAAGCCGCCGCCTTCATCTGCTCCGTGGTCATCGCCGCCATTGTGTTGATAGCCTCCATCAAGAACGAGAATGAATGGCCTTACCCAGGCCTGGCAAAGAGTAAAAGAATAGATGGATTTGTGAGGGACACCCTCACACTCCCAGCCCTTCGGCTTCGCTTAGGACAAACAACGGGGCTCCGTCCCTCTGCACACCCACTCAAGAATGAGCTCTGGACCTCGATGACACAGGCCTGCGAGTAGGAATACTGGCTCATCGTAATCACGCCTCCCACTTCACTTAGCGCGCACAACGCCCGCCGCGATTTTATCAGAGGGCTTCGGGGAGCGGCCACCTGAATGATATATAATCGCCATGTCCTCAACCAATGACACCGCACCGGCAGGACCTCACCGTGAAGATCGTAATAGCACCGGACTCTTACAAAGGAAGCATCTACGCACCTGAAGTGGCCCACGCGATGCGCGAGGGCGTGCTGCGCGCCGTTCCGGACGCCGAAACGGTGCTCGTTCCCGTGGCCGACGGAGGCGACGGGACCCTGGAAACGCTGGTCGAGACCTCCGGCGGCACGACGCACACGGCAACAGTGACAGGCCCTCTCGGGGAATCGACCGAGGCCCAGTGGGGCGCGATGGGGGACGGGAAGACCGCCGTCATAGAGATGGCACGAACCTCAGGGCTAGCCCTGATTCCCACCGATCGCCGCGACCCACTCACAGCCACGACAGCCGGTCTCGGCGAGGTCATTCGAGAGGCGCTCGACAAAGGGTTTCGCCGCTTCATCCTCGGCATCGGCGGCAGTGCCACCAACGACGCCGGAGCGGGAATGGCCCAGGCCCTGGGAGTGCGACTTCTGGACGCCACGGGAGACGACCTCGCAGTGGGCGGCGCCGCCCTGGCAGGACTCCAACAAATCGACATGAAGGGCCTGGACCCCAGAGCCGCATCCGCCGACTTCATGGTGGCCTGCGACGTCAGCAACCCCCTCACGGGGCCGGAAGGTGCTTCCGCCGTCTACGGTCCCCAGAAAGGCGCGACGCCTGCCCAGGTTGCACAGCTCGATGCAGCCCTCGGGAATTTCGCCGACGTGGTATCTCGTGACTTGAACGCCGATGTTCGAGACGTACCCGGCTCCGGGGCCGCGGGCGGCCTTGGCGGGGGCATCATGGCTTTTCTGGATGGACAGCTCCGTCCGGGCGTAGACATCGTCCTGGATACCCTCCAGTTCGATTTAAAGTTGGAAGGGACGGACCTGGTTATCACAGGCGAGGGCGGGATGGACTTCCAGACCGTCTACAACAAGGCCCCTATCGGCGTCGCCAGGCTGGCCAAGGCTCGAGGTATTGCGGTCATCGGTGTGTCAGGCTCGCTAGGCAAGGGATACACCGACGTCCACGACCACGGCATCGACGCTGTGAGCGCCATCACCAGCGCCCCCATGGACCTGGACGAAGCCACCGCCCGGTGCTTCGAACTCGTCGCCAACGCCACCGAGCAGGCCCTACGTATGATGAGAACTGGCGCGGCCGTCTTTGGTAACGCATAACTGCATATGTAAGGGGAGTGCAGAGGGGCCACACTCCTTTGCATCTTGGAGTAGCGCCATTGGAAGACCATCACAACAGCGAGACCGCAAGCCAGATCACCGCACTTGCAGAGAGCGTCCAGCGCTTCCACGAACGCTTTGGACAGGGAGACGAGGCATCCCTCGACGAGATGCTAGACCGCATCCCCATTCAGGACGAAGAGGTGCGGGAGCTTGAGCAAGCACTGCGCGGCGAGGGGCCCGTCAGGACCGCCAGCGAGGCCGTCGACGTGCTATTCGTGGCCATCGGGACCGTGCTCCGCCTGGATCCTGATTTGGCCGCAACTGCAATCGACGAGGTGATAGTCAAGAACGACGCTAAGACTTCGGACACACACCATATCAACGCTGCGGGCAAGGTGGTGCGCAGGTCGTAAGAGGAGTGTACACAGGGGCTGCGCCCCTCTGCCGGGAGTGTGAGGGTGTCCCTCAAAAACATATCTATCTTTTCTTATTAATTGGGCCGGGGGGTTGCCGTCAGGGCACTCCCCTTATGGGGCCAGCTAGCCTAGCAGAATCATGTGGACCTCGCGAGGTCCATGGACACCTGTCACGATGGTCTGATCAATGTCGCCGGACCGGCTCGGTCCTGAGATGATATTCATGTAGCTCGCCGTCCCTTCAACCAACGCCTCGCGCCGCCTAAGCGTGAATAGCTCGTCAAGGCTAGGGAGCACCCGGCCCCGCTGCACGATGGCCACATGGACCGGCGGCGTCAGGGCAACGAGCCGCGAGACCTCCTCGCTGGCGAGCAACACACAACTCCCTGTCTCGACGATCGCGTAGTCGACTCCCGTCACACCCAGGTCAGCGGAGATCGCACGCTCTCGCAAGTTTGATCGCTCTTCGTCACCACGGCCGTCCAACGCCATAGTGGTCAGCGCGACGCCCGATGGCGGCAGTACAGACTCAAGAACTAGCTTTTCCACGATTTCCTGCGCCGAACGCACCACCGACCTTGCTTCGAGACTGCCTACAAGATCGACCACATACTGCTTTGCATCGACCAACGAATTGACCCTCTCAACCTTCCATTCCGCCGCTGCGGCCGACACCGCCAAGGCATCCATTAGCTCATCAGCCCGGCCCTCGGCATCCTCCAAGACATCCTGCGCGCGTAATTCCACGGCAATCACGTCGTCGGATAGCGCTGTAGCACTGGGCACCTTCTCGGGTGCCCCGACTCCGAAGCGCCCGAGCGCCCCACGCACAGTAGATAGAAATTCGTCGCGTTCGCTCAGCTCACCACCTCATCTCTATTCCCCACCCTCTCAGCGGCCTTCGCCTCAAATATTTTTCCAGCGGTCGCGGAATGGACGTTTTGCCAGCGCAGGGAAGGTGCGATGCCGCGTCCACCCCGACAGGGGAGGCGGCAGCTTGTTGATACGACCACCCCTAGTCAAAGGCATCTGCAATAGGCGTCCCAGCCGATTCGACATGCGGAGCATCATCGGACCAGCCACCGACATCCTCCAGGCCTTCATCGACAGACGTTCCATCAGCGGGGCACTTTTGGCCCGCGGGTCGACGCGGCCCTCGGCCAGTTCCGAACGCATATGGAGCAGCATCCGAGGTATGTCTATCTGTACAGGACAGATCTCGCGGCACGCGCCACAGAGGCTCGACGCGTGAGGCAGGTCCCTGGCCTCCGGCAGGCTCGTGAGCATCGGCGAGACAACCGCCCCGATGGGCCCTGAATATACCCAACCGTAGGCATGGCCGCCGATCTTTCGATACACAGGACACGCATTGAGGCATGCACCGCAACGTAGACAGTACAGCGCCTCTCGCATCTCGGGGTCGGCAAGCATCTTCGAACGGCCATTGTCCACGATTACCAGGTGAAACTCGTCCGGGCCATCAACGTCGCTCTCTCGTCGCGGACCCGTCACCGTAGTCACATAGCTGGAAAGGCGCTGCCCTGTGGCCGAGCGCACGAGCAAGCGCAGCATAGTGCCCAGGTCCTCCATGGACGGTACGACCTTCTCCATGCCCATGATCGCAACGTGGATGGGAGGCATCGAAGTGCTCATCCTGCCGTTGCCCTCGTTCGTGACCAGCACCACCGTTCCCGTCTCGGCCACCAAAAAGTTCACGCCCGTAATTCCCATATCCGCGACCACAAACTTCTCGCGAAGCTGCACACGAGCGGCGTCCGCCATCTCCTCAATCGAGTCGCCGATCGGAACATCTGACTGGGCCTGGAGAACAGCCGCGGCATCCGCCTTCGACATGTGAATCGCTGGGGCAATGATGTGGTAGGGCGTCTCGCCCTTTAGCTGAATCAGGTACTCACCCAAATCGGTCTCTACTGCCTCGATTCCGGCCTGTTCGAGCCGCTGGTTGAGCCCCATCTCCTCGGAGATCATCGACTTGCTCTTGATCGCTGAGCGCACGCCACGGGATCGCGCCAGATCGAGCACGTACTTGTTGGCAGCCTCAGCATCCTTTGCGAAATATACCTTGCCACCTGCTTTGATGACGCTGGCCTCGGCCATCTCCAGGTAGTGTCCCAGGTGCTGGATGGTGTGAGCCTTGATGGCCCGCCCCTTGTCTGACAACTCATCCCAGTTGGGTGTGGCGTCGACAGCCCGATCTCGTGCCTTGTAAAAGCCGTCGTAGAGATTGCGGAGCCTCGACTGTAGCTCCGGATTTGCGATGGTGGCAGCCGCCGCCTTTTTAAATTGCTTTGTCTTTGACTCCATTACGATGTCGCCTCATCCAGGATCTGGGCAAGGTGGGCCGTACGGACCGGCACAGACTGCCGCTCCAGGCCGCCTCCTATCTGCATCAAACATGTGGCGTCGCACGCCGCCAACGTGCCTGCCCCAGAGTCTCGGACCGCAGCGACCTTATCCCCGAGCATCGCTCCGGAAATCTCCGGGTACTTGACCGAAAAGGTACCGCCGAATCCACAGCAGACATCCGCTTGCTCAAAGGGAACCAACTCGATCTCCGGAAGTGAGTCCATGAGTCTAAGGGGCTGTGACACGACGTCCAGTTCACGCTTCAGATGGCAGCCGGGGTGGTAGGCAACCCGTTGGCCCTGGCCTTGCGTCCTATCGGGCAAGGCGGCGTCCAGATCGGTGACTCCGAGCTGGTCCACGATGAATTCGGAGAGCTCGAATGTCTTTTTGCCTACTTCGATAGCCAACCGCGCCGTTTCAAAGTCGTCCTGGAACAACTCCCGGTAGTAGACGCGGATCATCGCCGCGCACGATCCCGACGGCACGACGATCTGGGGGCTATCTTTGAAGGTTTCCAAGAAACGACGGGCGGCCGGTATAGCATCGCTTCTGAAACCGGAGTTGAACGCTGGCTGCCCACAGCAGGTCTGGCTCTCCGGGAAGTCCAACTCCACGCCGAGCCTTCGTAGCAGCCGAACCGTACTCTCGCCAACCTCTGGGTAGAACTGATCCACCACACACGTCACAAACAGCGACGCGACGCTGCGCGCGCTTTGTCGGGCTGGGGGGGTCATGCCGATTGTCCGCAGCGCGTACTGGGTGGGGTTGGAAGCGTCATGTTGATGTGCCCTGCGTTGTTGTAGCCACGTCGAGCCGCGGGGTTTTCATGCCGATGTGCCACATTTCTATTAGTGGGCCTGAGGCTCCCATACCACGGTCTTGAGCGGGTGTGCAGAACCGAGAACCTCTGCCTGGGGCCTGACGGTATCCCACACCTCAATATCGGCGGGGGTGGGAACAACTCTCCGCGACCGCACGAGCTGGCGAGGCCAGTCGCTCAGTTGGTAAAAACTAGACCGCGCATAATGAAGCCAAATACCCACGCCATCATGAAGGCAGGACCGGCC
>CAJWER010000123.1 GCA_913030785.1 uncultured Chloroflexota bacterium
CCCCATATCGATCATCGCCGCCCGTGACGCGGCGTACTCTTTAGAAAGCAGCCCATCGATAGGAACCGCCACGAAGTCCGGGTCGCCGTAGTGGGCCTCGCGGTCTGCCAGGGCAAGCTTCAATGCTTCCGATACCACGTGGACATACTCCGGTGAGTTGTGCCCCAGGGATTGCAGGTCAAAGTGCTCCAGGATATTCAGCGTCTGCAGCAGCACCGCTCCCTGGGACCAGGTCGACTGTGCATGAATCGTGTACCCGGCGAACTCGGTCGCCAGTGGGGTCTCGAAGTCGGAGGAATAGTTGGCGAGGTCGTCCATCTCCAAAATGCCCCCGACACCCTCCGAAGCATCCGCCATAGCCCGAGAGATCCCGCCTTCGTAGAACTCCGCGCGTGCCGCACGCAGCCCCGCCTCACGATCGCCACGCGTGGCCTGCTCCGCCGATGCCATCGCCTTCAGCGTCCGTGCCAGGCCAGATTGCACCAGCATCGAACCCACCTCCGGCAGCGCGCCACCCTCATAAAACACCTGTGTTCCACCAGGAGGAAATTGGTCGAACTGCTCTTTTGTGGATGACGAGTTGAGGGCGTCGACCATGTACTGGTAGTGAGGTATGCCAGACTCAGCGTATTCTACGGCCGGCGCCAACACCTCTGAAGCGCTCTTGGTGCCATACTGCTCCAGGATCGACAACGCGGCGTGGACCACCCCCGGTACCGTGAACGACAGTGGGGCCAGCGGCCCCGGCCCGGTCGGAATGGAGTCCAACCCCTTGTCGCGATAGAAGTCCGCCGTGGCTCGACCCGGCGCGACACCCTGCCCAGAGACGGAACGCAGATCGCCACTGGAAGCATCGTGGAGCATGAAGACGCTCTCCGCCCCCAGTGAGTACGAAGCAATAGGCTCGATTACAGCGGCGGCAAATACTGCAGCGACCATGGCGTCGAAGGCATTGCCCCCCGCGAGAAGCATCCTCATACCAGCCATCGACGTGAGAGGGTGGCCACTGGAAATGACGCCATGTGTCCCTGACACGACGGGCCTGCCGGTCTTTGGCCTGCCGGTGGCGTCGGTATCTGCCAGTTTCACCGTTTCTGGGTCCGCCATCTGTGTTTCCTCCGCGATATTTGTGGTGTTAGACGGTCGGCGCCTACTATAACCGCTTAGATTAGGAAACACGCGTCTATATAAACCACGCGTCGAAAACGTATTTAGGCCCTCGTCAACAATTGACGAGGGCCTTTTTTTGCCCAGTCGCATAATGGTATAAAGGAGCACTATGGACCATATAAAGAACGTATTCAGCTTTCCTAACCCGGTAAACGATGTCTCCGCCCGGCTGGTCGCAGGGATGGTCGTGGTGCTATCGGTAGCCGCGATAATAACAGGGGAGCCCCTGCTATTCGCGGCCCTCGTCTATGGATTCGTGGCAAGGGTGGCCACCGGCCCGACCCTGAGCCCAATGGGACTGCTGGCGACTCGCGTCATCGTGCCCGCCTTGGGCAACCCGAGCCGACCGGTGCCAGGCCCGCCCAAACGCTTTGCTCAAGGGGTCGGGTTGGTCTTCTCCGTAACGGCTTTGCTATTGCTATTGCTAATGGAGTCCGCTGGCCTCGCAAAGGCGTTGGTGGCAGTCCTAACGATATTCGCATCCCTTGAGGCGTTCGTGGGGTTCTGCGCAGGCTGCTTCGCCTTCAGCCAGATGATTCGCTTCGGGTTAGTGCCGGAGTCCGTCTGCCGCGAGTGCGTGGTCAGGCCAGCGGCGGAAATCAACTAAGGGGTGCTGCGGACGCTGGATAGGGCGGGGCAGGATGCCACCTGGTGGGGGACTCTGTAGCCCGAGTTTGGATCCAGAACACACCCCTAGGGCCTGCCTCTGCAGCACTTGTGGGGATGTGCAGAGGGGCATTCGCCCCTATGCCGGGTGCGTGAGGGTGTCCCTCACATATTTTCTTCCTCTTTTTCCGGAGAAAGAGGCGGTAAGAGGAAGTATCGCCTGCAGCTAATTTTGCGCCAGCCCCGACCCTCGGCCGTCACACAAGACCCCACATCCCCAGACCCTTCGCATTCGCTCAGGGTGACATGGGGCATCGACACGCCGCAGCACTAGGATACTGGCGGTCGCCGGTCGGCCCAGGGCCGTGCTTCCTCAAAGGCTGCCGACGCCGCCAGGACAGTCTCCTCGTCTCCCGGGCGGCCAACAATATGCAGCCCTATGGGGAGCCCCTCGGAGTCAAAGCCGCACGGAACGCTGGCTGCGCAATAGCCGATCAGATTGATAACGCTGCTGAACTGCACGTATCCCCAGAACGGGTTGACCTCGCGACCGCCTATGATCTCTGGAGGATCGCCAACCGGGAATGCCGTCGTAGCCACGCTGGGTGTCACGACGATGTCGTGCTTTTCAAACGCATCTGCGAACGAGGCGATGAACCTGTCTCGTTCGCCCAGGGCGCCGAGGTAGTCGGAGCCCGTAACCTGAGCCCCGTCTGCAAACCAGCGTCGGGTGTAGTCCGTAAGCAGCTCAGTCCGACCGGCCGCCGCATCCTTATACCGGGAGCCCGCGAGAGCGCCGAACATTGTCATGAATGGGTCGTAGGACGACTCCAAGGCTAGGCCGGCATCCTCTACATCTGCGCCCAACCCCTCGAACACCTTGACCGCCTCGAGGGTTGAACTTTGCACATCCGGGTCGACCGCGGCATAGCCGAAATCGGGGCTCCATCCGACCCGCAGGCCCTTTACACCCCTGTCCGTCGCTGCGACGTAGTCGCCGGGTACACTCCGAAGGGAGGATGCGTCCCTGGGGTCGTGGCCGGCCAACACCTGCAGTAGCAGGGCCGTATCGCGAACCGTCCTGGACATTGGCCCCGACTGGCTGAACAGGTTGGCGAAGGCCGGACCGGGCGAACCGGCGTAGAACGGAACGCGGCCCTGGGTCGGCTTGATCCCGTAGACACCGCAGAAACTCGCCGGGATGCGTATCGATCCCCCGCCGTCACTCCCGGTCGCCAGCGAGCACAGCCCCGCGGCCAGTGACGCTCCCGCACCGCCGCTCGACCCGCCAGTGGTCATGTCTGTGTTCCAGGGATTGCGGCAGTGGTCACCGAGCTTGTTCTCCGTGTGTCCCAGCAACCCCCACTCCGGCGTGTTTGTCTTGCCAAGGATCGTTGCGCCGGCAGCCCTGACGCGCTCGACCACTGCCGAATCCACTTCGGGCACCCTGTCCTTGAACAGCAGCGACCCTCCCGTGGTCCGGATTCCTGCCGTCATCTCCAGGTCCTTGATAGAGATCGGTATGCCGTGGAGCGGACCAAGGTCGTCGCCTCGTACTACGTCCTCCTCGGCCTTCCGGGCAGTGGCGATCGCCTGGTCAGCTGCCACGGTCAAGAACGAGTTCAACTGGTCATCGAGGGAGTCGATGCGGCTCAGGAATAATTCAGTAAGCTCAACCGGCGACAACTCCCGGTCCGCAATGAGTTGCCGGACCCTGGTCGCAGATGAAAATGCAAGATCGTTGTCCACGCTCAACCTCCCTATGTCGACTCTATCAAGTGCAGCGACATCACTGTTTGACCCGTCTATTTCCGACGCCTACAATGTGGGTTAACTGATCCTACAATGGAGCCTCAGGCAAGATGCCCCTCTACGAGTACACCTGCACCATGTGCAAGAACACCTTCGAACGGCTACGCTCGATTAGCCGTATGGACGACGACGCAAGCTGTCCGGACTGCGGCAGCACATCGGAGCGCCGCCTCTCGGTGTTCATGTCGTTCTCGACCGGCCCTGACGGTGGCACCTCGGGCATAGCCGGTGGCGGAGGTTGCTGCGGCGGTGGAGGCGCGGGTTGCGCCTGCGCGGCCAGCGCGTAGTCAGCCTGCTCGGCCCACCCTCACCGTCCTGATCCACCCTCACCTCAATCCTCTCCCTCGAAGGGAGAGGAGGCTAAGCCTCGGCCAGCACCTGCTCCAGCGCCTCCACCAGTCCGTCGATGTGCTCTGTGCCCATGGGCTGCGAGATCGTGAACTGTATGCCGCCCCTGAGCGAGTACCCCTTCAACAGCAGCCCCATGTTGACCCGGCCCGTCAGCTCGTGATCCGGGCCCTCCAGCATGCTGCGGTGGTCTCGGACGGGCTTGCCTGACAGATAGAACGCGGCGGCAGCGCCCTCACTCAAGATCTGGGCGGGCACACCAGCACCATCGAAAGTCTTCGCCATCCCTGCGTGTAGTCTCTCCCGCAACCCGTCGAACTGCTCGAATAGCTCGGGGGTCAGCGCCCGCAGGTTCGCCAGGCCCGCAGCCAGCGTAAAACTGTTACCGGAGAACGTACCGCTCTGGGACAGCCCGGTCGGCTCCCCCGAGTTGTCGATGATTTCCATAAACCGATCTTTGCCGCCGATTGCGCCGACAGGGAAGCCCCCGCCGAAAGCCTTGCCAAAGTAGGTGATGTCCGGCTCCACGCCTGCGAGCCCCTGGGCCCCAGCGTAGCCGGTTCGGAAGGTCACTACCTCGTCCATGACCATCGGGATATCCAGCTCTTCTGTTATCTCCCTAATGAAGCGAGTGAAATCGTGAGGCACGTCCAGCAAGCCGCCCTTGGCGTCGTAGAACACACCGGCGATCTCATCCTTCTGCTCCCTCAGGATCAGCTCGACCGACTCCCTGTCGTTGTAGGGCAGTATTACGGCATCCTCCTCGGCGGATCGAGACATCCCATCCCATGCGGCCACGGAGTTGGGAGAGTCTGATGGGCCAGCCTGGTCCAAAGGTGTTGACGTGCTGACCTCGAGTGCATCGTGGCTGCCGTGATACGCCCCCTCGAACTTGGCGATCTTCGGCCGGCCAGTGATGGCGCGCACCATCCTCGTAGCATGCAGGGACGACTCCGTACCCGAGTTGGTGAAGCGCACCTTGTCTATGGACGGGAACCGCCCGGTGATCTCCTCGGCGATCTCCGCCTCAAGGGTCGTAGGCCCACCCAGACCGAATCCACGCTCTACCTCCTGCTTGATGGCAGCCACCACGTCGGGGTGGCGAACGCGATGAGCTGCATGCCCATCATCATCCCCTGTCATCGGGTGGTGGCCGCGGGTGGCGGTTTAGGGGGCTGTTCGGCAGGGTGTGGTTTAGATACAAAACGGGCTTTGCTCGCTCTCGAAGAGCGGGACATATAAACGAAGGGGAGACACACCATGGTGAGGGCGATTGTTGTCACAGAAACCGGCGGGCCGGATGTGCTTATTCCACAAGACGTCGACGTGGGAAAACCAGGGCCCGGTGAAGTCCGTCTCCGTCAGACCGCTATCGGTGTGAACTTCATCGACACCGCGGCAATGTACAACAGGAGCGAGGAGCGCATCGGCCGTTTCCTGGCCTCCAGGAGAGAGGAATTCTTCCTGGCCACCAAGTGCGGCGTCCATCGGGCTGGCGGCGAAGCCGGCGCCGAGATCGTCGAAGACTACAGCCGCGACGGGATCCTCCGCGTCGTCGAGGAGAGCCGCAGCAGGTTGCGCATGGACGTTATCGACCTCGTGCAGTTCCATGGCTCGCCGCCGGTCGAACTGGTGGATGAGGCTTTTACGGCGTTGCTCGAGCTCAAGGCCAGAGGGCGAACTTGCCCGGGGAATGACCCCGGTCGAGTTCGCCATGCGCTTTACTCTTTCGCATGCTGACGTCGACATCGCTCTCACCGGCACGGTCAATCCGGACCACCTCGAGACGAACATCAAGAGTATGGAGGCGGGAGACTTGCCTGCCGAACTGCTTCACAAGGTGCGCAACATCTTCGATTGAGCATCTACCTGTGAGCAGGTGAATTCTCTTCAGCCGAAAAGGTACTGATGAATGGAAACACTCAAGGTTTCGGGAAGCAGGCAGCTCTTCGTCGATGACTACATAATCGATGAAACAAGGCATATCCAGAGGACGCTACACCAGCCGACCAAGTTCGTCGGTAATCCCGTGGTTATGCCATTTTCCCCGTGCGAGGGGCATACGGTTAATTGTTACGGCACGGTCATGTACGATCAGGGAATGTACCGAATGTGGTACCAGGGATTTGGCGGCACTCCCTACTCAGCTCATTACGCAACATCAAAAGATGGCATCTACTGGGAAAAACCTGACCTGGGGCTGATCGAACACGATGGGAACAAGAACAACAATCTGTTTCTGTATGACATGGCTACGCCGACGCTTATCAAAGACCCACGGGATAGCGATCCAGACCGCCTCTACAAAGCCATATTCTACGAGGTGCTTCAGCCCCATACGTCCGTCGCCTTCTCTCCTGATGGCATCAACTGGACCAAGTATGAAGGCAACCCGGTCAAGAAGGAGCCGACGGATCTCCACAATCTGCTGGGATGGGATGAAAGGTGCGGTAAATACGTGGCCTACATACGTCCGGATGTGAGTCGGACGGGCAACGTTCGAACTGTAGGCCGATCGGTAAGCGATGATTTTTTCGATTGGACCGTACCGGAGATAGTCCTGGAACCGGACGAAAAAGATCCTCCGGGTACTGAATTCTACTGGTGCCCGGTTTTCAAATACCAGGGTGTCTATTTCGGCATGCCCAGTCTCTACCACACATACCTCGAAGAACCGAAAATCAGGATGGGCGCCCCTCTCGATGTGCAACTGGCAACCAGCCGCGATGGCATAAACTGGGACAGAACCGAAGAGAGAAAACCGTTCATCCCGAGGGGCGGGCCAGGCACGGTTGATTCAGGTGAGATCTACGCAGCCAAAGAACCGCTGATTGTGGGCGATGAACTGTGGTTTTACTACGGCGGGTTTATCGTCGATCACGGAATTACCCACGACCAGTTGGGCCGCCCCGCCCATCCTCTTCCAGATGGCTCTTCTTCCCACGGGTACGGTCAGGAAACGGTTCAACTTCTCGCGCAGAGGGGGGGCACAATCAACCTGGCGAAGCTGAGGCTGGATGGATTCGCCTCCATGAATGCGACAGAAGAAGAGGGATACCTCGTGACCAAACCATTCGAATGTGAAGATGAGGACCTCTTGATCAACGCGTATGCCCGGGGCGGGCAAATTTCTGTCGCGGTCCTGGATGAAGCCGGCCAGCATATCGGAGATTACTACACCGGTTTCAGAAAGATCGACTGCTCACCTTTCGACAGTGACTCCCTGCGTCACAAGGTCACCTGGAGACATTATACCTCGCTTGGCACCCTGAAGGGGAGGACCATTCGCCTCAAGTTTTACCTGCGAAATGCGAAGCTGTATTCCTTCGAGCTGACCGGGTGATTTCCGTCAGCCCGCCGCTATGTAATCAGTCTTCTTTTCTGGCGGCACGATCTTCACGTTGAGCTGTCGCTCACAACCGATGCTGTAGCCGATGGAGGCGATTCCCCAGACGCCGGCCGCCACGGCCGCCAGCTCAAAGCCGGCTCCTCCGGTCATCCAGACCCACAGCAGCGGAAAGAGAACCATGGCGCCAAGGCCGCTGTGTGCGGCCAGATACGTTCCCGCCACCCACAGGGCACCGAGGCCGATTACCCCAGCGTGCGGCCAGAGCCGACGGTCCGGGTAGGAACACCAGCCCGTAGAGCAGGCCGATGTGGGTCTTGGGAAGTCAGAGGCCCGGCTGCATCCCCACGATGCGCTGCCGGTGAGCTGTTCGTGATCGATTTTGCCCTGCGCTTCGATGCTGCGAACAGCGCATCGCGAACCCCACGTATCCACCGCCGCCTGGCTCACCACGTAGCAACAAGCTACCGCCGCCATCGGCCAGGTTAGTTCGATGGTCCCGGTAGCAACCGCAACACCAGCCACCGCCGTGACCCCCAGCTTACGGCTGGCTACCTTGTTGACGATGTATGTGAGCGCTGCGGCGGTACCGTGAAGGTCGTCGCAGCGTAACTATACGTTCGTTATAGAAGAAGCTGTCAATCGCAAATACTACAGAAGGAGACCACTATGTTGGATTTAAAATCGAAAGCAGGCCAAGTATCAGAACAAGGCTACTGTGTTATCGAGTCAGTCTATGACGAACAAGAATGTGCACAGATGCGGATTATATTTAAGGGACTATGCCACAAAAAAGGGGGATTCTCTGTCGAGCAGTCGACGATTGGCTTTCATCCGCTCTTAGAGTGGGGACCGGAGATGGCTCCTTTTTATGCTAAACCTGTTCTGGTGGATCTGATGGCAGAGGTGTTTGACGATGATGTTCGGCTTGCGCATAGCGGTGCCGCTGTGTTTAACAATGCCTTGGTATCTCCGGTTCTGACTGGTTGGCACAACCATTATTCTTGGGAAATATCTGAAACAGGCCTACAGCGCCATAACC
>CAJWER010000124.1 GCA_913030785.1 uncultured Chloroflexota bacterium
GTCCAGAATCTCCCGAGACAAGTCCTCCTCGTCCTCATCCCTCCCCTCTTCCTCATCCTCGTCGTCCTCGGGAGCATCTTCGCTGGGGTCGCCACCCCGACGGAGGCCGGCGCTCTCGGAGCGGTGGGGGCGATGGTCCTCGCTAAATTGCACGGTCGCCTCACCCGAAAGACCCACGGCGAGACGATGCATGAGACGCTCCGTCTCACCTGCATGGTCGTGTTCCTCCTCGTCGGCTCGACCGCCTTCACCCTCGTCTTCCGCGGTCTGAACGGCGACGTGTGGATCGAGACACTCCTCACGGGCCTCCCTGGCGGGCTGGTCGGCTTCCTCATCGTCGCCCGCTTGGAGGTGGGTGACGTATACGTCCACGAGCGTCCCGACAACCTCCAGCCGGGCCATCTGCGCGACGCGGTCCAGGGAACGGTAGTCGAGGTTGGCTGCCTCCACGACGGGGAAGCGCACCAGCAATGCCTGGACGCCTATCTCCGATAGCGTGTTGACTTGGGATTGCTGTAGCAGATAATACCGCAGGCTGAGCCGCTCCAGGGCCACGCGCTGCAACCAGCGGGCGCTCTCCGTAGGCATGTCGATCTCATTGAGGGCTAACACATCGAGCCGCAACTCGCCCAGTTGCTCCACGACCAACTCGCGACGCCTCTCCCAGCGGCCCATCGCCTTCTGGTGGTTTAGCTCCGCTATGCGAAACTGCACCCGGCCCTCCCTGCAGTCAATCTGCCTGCGGGATGGTAGCACAGCCCGTCGTTTGCATCCTCATCGGACGGTGCACGATACTGTCCCGTGCAGACTTACGAAGCCACGAGACAGAGGGTAAAACAATGCAGATCACAGACTTCCAAAAATCATTCATACTCTTCCGCACCGACATCCTGAAGAAGCCGTCCGGGACCACCTCCCACAAGCCGCCGTCGACGCTGAACAATGGTCGCATCCAGGTTGAGTGTCGTATTGAGGTGACGGAGACTGCGACCGGCGTTAGCCACGAGTTCGTCCTCGGGGCGAGCTGCAAGACCGAACGAGTGGGCGTGGAGGGCGATATCTGGACCGACCCGAACGGGGACTTCATACCGATCTTTGGACGCGAGCAGTTCATGATCCTCAAGGCCTATGACCGTGCGGAGAAGGGGATCATGTTCTACCCGCCCGAGCGAGGGGCGCAGCCCGAGAGGCAGGTCGGAATCAGTTCAGAGGTATTCGACAGCGGCGGGTATACGCTCGTCTACGAAGAGGGCACGCTGTTGTCGACAGCCCCCGAAATCGTGGAGGCTACGCTCGCAGGCAAGGCGCTGGTGGCCCGGATTGTGCTGGAGTCGGAGCGCTACACCGCCGTGATAGACCACCCTGTCAAGACGATGAATGCCAGCGAGCGGGACGACATATACCAGACCGACACCGGGGCTATCCTGCTGCCGGACCTGTCCCGGGAGCCCCAGAATCTGCTGTCAGGCATGGAGCTGGCCTTCGAGGCCTTCAACTCCCCGGACTGGGTCGAGTTCATCGTGCGAGTACCGACACCCGTAGCCGACGGCATCAATGTGCACCACTACTCCAAGTCAGTACGCATGAACTCCAAAAACGAAATCTACCAGATGGGCTAACTCCAACGCCAATGTCGTCCTGAGGAGCACCGCGACAAAGAACCTGGGGCGGCGCGGGGACCATGCATCGCTGCGATGGTGTGCACCGACCCTACCCCAGATTCTTAGCTACCGCTCAGGATGACACGTCACCGTGCGCTGATGTCTTCCTCTGCAGGACACCCTTGCCACGAAAATCGGGGTGGACCGCCACCAGCCGGATGCCCGCCCACTCCTCGGGCCAGGAGCTTCGCCCGTCTCGGTCGCCCGGCGGATAGAAGGTCACCGTATCGGCCAGGCGTCCCTCGTGCTCGGCCACTACCAGCTCGCTCTCGTGGGGGCGGCTCCGGACATCGACGATGTCGGCATGATACCCTTTCCACAGTTCAGGCGGCATCGACGCGGCATACTCGCCATACGCGGCCTCGAGCACGGCAGCGGCCTCGTCCATCTCCTCCGGCAGTGCGTCTCGTATCTGCATGGCATTTTTTACCGAATTTGTCGCGGGTCCCTCAGTATAGCCCTCCCTACGAAAAACCCGGCTTTTGAAAAAGCACCACGTTCGGACGCGGGAATTGGACATCCCACGAGAATTGCCCGGCAATCCACTCCATAGTGCGTCTGCTGTAGAAGCAAATGTGGGTCGGGTCTCGGTGATAGTACCAGTCGGCGAAGTCGTCCCACGACTCCAGCATCCCCGTCATCATCCCGAGTCGACCAGAAGGTTTCAGTATGCGGTTTAGGGTTTGGAACTCCTGCATCGGCCGGGCAAGATGCTCCGCAGTTTCGGTGCAGGTAATGAAGTCGTAGGTCTGCTCCAGCACGGCAACGTCTGGATGAAAGAACGGATCATACAGCCGTACCCGGAACCCCTCCTCGCGCATCATGATCGCCAACACAGGCCCCGGTCCAGCCCCGAAATCCAACCCCTCCGACCCCGGAACCAAATGAGGCCTTAGCGGATCCAGAAGACGAGACAGAAAATCACGATACCCCGAGTCCTCCGGATCATTGTTGTGGGTCAGATAACGGGCCTCCTGACCGCCCGCTTCCAAATGAAACCGCTCCGGCACAAACACCAGGTCGCATACACCACAGTGGTGGAAATCGCGACTACCCGACTTCTCGCGACTAGTGAAAAAGCGAGCAGCCTCGCCGGAACTGCACAGCGGACAGTGGCTCAACGATCTATTCATGAGGACAACGGTGCCTACGGGTGGAGTTCAAATTCGCTTCCTGAACCCTGCCGCGATGGGGATTGGAGGCAACAAATTCAGGGCCTGACGCCGACTAAGGATACCGAAATAAAGAAAAATTGTGCGTGAAGAATCCCTCGGGCACGGTGCCGTTGCGCCTCAGGATCGTCTCCCGAATCGAGTTCCTATCGCTGTTGAATTCGACGAGAAGGTCTGCCACGTACGAGTCAGATTCTGAGAGCTTTAGTCCAACGAAACGGTCGTAGATGGCAAGCAGCGACTCTGGAGAGAGTATCCCGTTGGCCGTCAGTTCGAGTTTTAGATGAGACAACTCAGGATCGTGGAGCACAGCCATCCATGGCAGGGCGAACGAACGAGTGTGCGGGAGTGTCAGTTCGTCGATGTTCTGGGCCACGAAGGTAAAATAGTCGTCGACCCATTCTCGCAGCTCGTATCCAAATGGAAATATGGTGGCGTTGATGCCGGTGTATTCTCCAAGCTGACGTATCACCGCCGCTTGAAGGACGTAGGCCTCAGCCTCGCGCAGGGCTCCAACGTTGCTGGCTCTTGGAGATCCGCTCTGCGCGAGATTGCTTAGTCGCTGTCTAGCGTGGCCAGCTTCGTGCGCCAGGGTACCGATGACCTGTGGCGACGGCAAGCTGCCGTTGATAATGAGTTTCAGACCACTCAGGTCTTGGTCGCAACAGAATGCCAACGATTGCTTCAACCGCAGCTCTCCCCCAAACCGCTCATTGATTAGTTGGAGGTATTCATCCCTTTGTTTTTGTGACGAGTTCTAGTGCGCATAGCTGCTGTCCAATCCGAGTGTCCCACACTACGTCATCCTGATGCGGGGGTCGAGGATCCCCAGGAGGATGTCAGACAGCAGTGTTCCGATCACCGTCAGGGTGCCCAAAAGTAGCACGATAGCCGCCGAGACGAACAGGTCCTCCGCCAGCAGCGCTCGCAGCAGCAGCGGGCCCTCCGTCGGCAAGCTCAGCACCACCGATACGATGACAGAGCCCGACATTAGCACCGGTAGCAGGTACCCCAGCGTGCTTACCAGCGGGTTGAGCGCCAGCCTAACCGGGTATTTTAAGATCAGCTTCCACTCCGACAGGCCCTTCGCCCTCGCGGTAACGACGTAGGGCCGGTGCAACTCGTCCAGCAGATTCGCCCTCATCACGCGAATTAGAGTTGCCGTGCCCGCCGTGCCCACCACGAACGCAGCGATCCACAGGTGCGCCAGCAGATCCTTGATTCGCGCGACACTCCAGGGCGCCTCGATATACTCCGGCGAAAATAGCCCGCCGACACCGAGATCAGGGAAGTAGACGAACGTGATCCATAGTAGCCACAGGGCCAGCAAAAAATCCGGGACAGCCAGACCCAAAAAGCCGATGAACGTGATCGTGTAGTCCTCGATGCTGTGCTGACGCACTGCCGAGTAGATCCCGATGGGGATGGATAGCGCCCACGCAAACATAGCGGTCGTCCCGGCGAGGATTATCGTCATCAGCAGACGCTCACCAATGACTTCGGCCACCGGCTTTTGGAACTCCAAAGACATGCCGAAGTTGCCCCGAACGATCTTCCCAATCCACTTGCCGTACTGGACGATCTGGGGCCGGTCGAGGCCCATCTCTCGGCGAAGGTTCTTCTCCAGTGCCTCCGAGACGGCGCTGGCCCGATCCGCCCGCCCGCCCTGCAATAGTTGGATCACATAGTGATCGACGTAGTCACCGGGAGGCAGCTGGATGATCAGGAAGGAGAGTATAGACAGCACCCAGATTGTGAGCACGGCCAGCAGGGAGCGTCGGACGATGAATGTGAACACGCAGCTTGCCTCCCGTACCCGCAAGCGATGCGGCGTAGACACTACAGGGGTGACTCACTCCAGCTCGGGGCCAATAATGCCGCCCATTTTACCACACGCTCCGGGAGAGTCATATGGATCACCATACCTCTGGGGGCAGGGTTATGTGGGGTGCAAGCAGGGATAGGGGCGCAGAGCCTCCTGATAGCAAATCACCATGCCGTCCATCCGCCGTCGACCACGATGTTCTGACCGGTGATATAGCTGCCGGCATCGCTGGCAAGCAGCATCAAAGCGCCTTTGAGTTCGTGTGGCCGGCCTATGCGCTTCATGGGGCTCTTGTTGGATAGACGGTTGACCATTTCCTCGGGAACCATACCGTCAATTGGAAAGGGGCCTGGGCTTATGCAATTCACACGCACATTGTCCTCCGCCCAATATACCGCCAAGTGCCGTGTCAGGTGGATCGTGCCGCCCTTGAGCGCGTGGTAGGCCACCGGGCTAGCGTTGAAGACGCCTTCATAGGCGTCGGGATAGGAACCCACCATCCCGTACATCGATCCGATCACAATGATGGTAGCCGGTGCCCCGCGATCGACTGCATGGTCACGACCTAAACGGGCCAGCTCAAAATAGCCGGCATTGTTGACTTGATGACGAGCGAATTCCTCGAAACTGATATTGGTGAGGTCCTTGCCAGACAATTCAAGCCCGTTGATAACAAGGATGTCCAGCTTGTCCGCTACAGCGACCGCTTCCTCGAACCCGTTGGTGAGGGATTTCACCTCCATGTGATCGAGCTGGACACCATGATGGGTGGCGCCTTTCGGACTTGGCAGGACGGTCGCTGCATCTTGAGCACGCTTAAGGTCGCGGCTCGAGGGCACGACGCTCGCCCCCGCCCCTGCCCGCGCTTGGGCAAACGACGAGCCCAGCCAACCAGAAGCCCCGGTAACCAGAGCTGACTTGCCGGATAGATCAAACAGATGATGGATAGTCGGTGCCGCTTCTTGTGAGGGTGCCATCGATAATCTCCTCTTCGCGCTATTCCTTTCGACGCGAGACTGCCCTGTCCAAGCCCTTCACTGTCTTGTATAGGAGCCATCGTATTCCTGTCCACCAACTCCGTCAACACAGCTACGGAGGCAGGGCCATTCGAAATGGTGGGCTGGAACCTAACGGCTAGGAGTCCCTTGGGGAATCAGGTACAAGTGAGGGGGGGTAGGGAGATACGTCCCCCCTACCTCACAACAGCCTCAATAGCATCCTAGCTATTCACTAGCCATCCCAATAGTCCTAGCTGCCTCTGCGGTATGCGGTCGATGGGCTCAGGTGTATTAAGCTTGAAGGTCAGGGCCTTGGTGACGTCGGCCTGGATCTCGCGGTACTGGGTGGGTTCGCCATCATTCTACTGTCTCTCGCCGCGATGACCGTACGGCGCACATAGAGGTGCCCCGGTGGGATAATTGAGGACCATTCTAGTGGCACTGGCAGCGGCGCTGCTCGCAATGACGGCCATCCTATTCCAACGGACCTATAGCCCAGGGTTACCGCGAGGCGGTAACCCTGGGCTATACTGCACCCCAGAGGCAAGCTCATGTGGAGTGCAATGAAACATGAATCGCTTCGACAAAAGTTTTTGTCACAATATAGATCGAGGCTATGAAAAAGGCCCTGAAAATAGGTTACAGGCCACCGTCAGTTTGATCTGAAATCCGCCAAATCTATGGACAACATTCTTTTCCTATTCCCAGACCAGTTACGCCGTGACTTCCTGTCCTGTTACGGCGCAGACTTTATCGACACGCCCAACATAGACTGGATCGCCGAACACGGCGTCCGTTACGACAACGCCTACTCCGCATCGCCATTGTGTGTCCCTGCCCGAACGGCCTTGCTCACTGGCATGAACGCTGTTCGCAATGGAGTCACCGATAACCTCCACGCCATCAGGCCCGACTATAACCTGGCAGGCATCCGGACTTGGCCCCAGATCATGGCCGCGGATGGCTACTACACCGCTGCCGTCGGCAAAATGCACTTCTATCCCTGGGATGCGCGGCATGGCTTCCAGCACCGCGTCGTTTGCGAAGACAAGTTGTGGTCTCTTATCCGCGACGACTACTACCACTACCTGAAGAGTCACGGACTTAGGAAGCTGCGCTGGTTCGAGTACGGCGAATACCTTGAGCGTAAGGGCGTCGCACACACCGACGTCCCCTGGGAGCACTCGTGGGATCGCTACACCGGCCGTGAGGCCCGGCGCTTTATCGAAACCCAGGGCAACGACGGCCCCTTCGCTCTGATGGTAGGGTTTCCTGGCCCACACGACCCCTATGATCCGGCCACGGATTTTCCAGACAAATACCGATCTGAGGACATGCCAGTACCGATCCCAGCTTCCGATTCTCACGGCCATATTCTGCGCGAGTCCAGAATCCATGCCCGTGCCAACATGGGGATGGACCTATCTACCTACACTGAAAACGAGATGCGGTACGTCAGAGCTCACTATGCCGGTCTGGTCAAGCAGATCGACCACGAGGTCGGCGAACTCATCCAGACCCTGCGTCGTAACAACCTACTCGACAGCACTGTCATCGTGTTCGCCACCGACCACGGCGATCACCTAGGGGATCACGGTATCGAAGGCAAGGCAACCTTCTACGAGGCCGCTACCCACATCCCGCTACTCGTCCGAGCGCCGGGCAATGCAGAGGGCACGACGTGCTTAGACCTAGTTGAGTTACGCGATGTTACTGCCACCATACTAGCCTTGGCCGGTTGCGACCTGCCCGACTACATGGACGCCCAGCCCCTTCCGACTCTCGGTCTGGAAGGTCCATCGCCACGCACCCACATCTTCGGATACCTGACTCAGTCCTGGATGGCCTTCGACGGGCGCTATAAGCTCGCCAAGTACTCGTCTACGACACAAGGATTCGAGCCCTCTTCTGATCCCTTCAACTCCCACACCGACCCCTGGAAACAACATGATTTGCTCAGCCGCGGTGAGACCCACCTCTTCGACCTGCAAAACGACCCCAACGAACAGCACAACCTACTCGACACCAATTCCATCCTATCCCCCGGTGATTCGAAAATCGCCAATATCTTTCACCTCCTCGACACCGCTCTCACTCAAGAACTCATGTCTTCTATGACGTTCGCTATGCACGATCGCATGCCCTTGCCCTATTCCATGTCCAGTGACGAAAACGTCAAGAAAAGCCAGAGGCGTAGGTCACCGGTGGGGCTGCGCGCCGACTACAGACTGTCGCCTGCCGCCTCCCTTCTGGCCATTCCCGATGGGGAAGGGTGGGTCCATTTGGCTTCTGATGGCGCCAAAGCATATGCCGGTGCTTGGGCAAGACAAAACCGCTGGTAGTACAGGATAGGAGCGAACGGCACACATGAGCTGCTTCCTCAATCGCTTTCCAGCACGTTCAAATACGATGTCAGCATGGACCTCGTGAAGTGGACGCAGAGTAACGAAGTGGAGTTCAACTGTTCAGACGGGACCAACCGCTCATCGGGGAGCATGCTCCTCCCTGGTAGAGGCCTCTCCATCGTGGGCAACGGTGAGAGTGCAATCGGCCAGGGCGACCAGATCGATGAAGCGTCGGAGGTCGCGCGCTTCAACCTGTTCGAGCTGACCA
>CAJWER010000125.1 GCA_913030785.1 uncultured Chloroflexota bacterium
GCAACTGACGGAAAAATTTTGAGGACAAAAGAAAGTATGAGAAACCTATTGAAAACAGGTTCGCAGTGAGCAAGGGTGACCGCGACCTGGGGATAATGTCGACGACCCGCACCTTCTATCGAGACTTCCGCATTGCCGCTACGAGGGCGGCCATCCGTTCGACGCCCCTTGAGGATTTCTATATAGTGCCGTCGGAGTTCGGCGAGGACGGGCAGACGGTGTTCCGCATCTACGTCAATCCTCTAGTGTGGTGGATGTGGGCCTCGGGTCCGTTACTGGCCTTAGGGACTCTACTGGCGGTGTCACCGCGTAGAAGGCTGGCGCCTGCGCCGGTGACTGTACCTGATGGTATGGGGCTCGCGAGGGGTTGATGGCTGACGCACCAAGCCCTTCTCCAGTGTTTGTTGGATGCGCGTACCTGTTCGACCTGCCCTCTAGCCAATCTCTCGTGAGCAGTGACAGATGCTTGTACTGATAGCGCTGCTTTTGGTGCTGCTGCCGGCCGCCGCCATCGTGTATCCGTTCTTTCGCAGGCCAGATGGGGAGGCGCCGCCGGATGACGAGGCGTCCGACTCCAGAGATCTTTCCAGGCGATGGGACGCGGCTGTGGCAGGGCTTCGCAACACAGAGCTTGAGTTCTCTATCGGCAACCTCGCTGAGAACGACTACGATTGGCTCAAAGAGCAGTACATGACCGAGGCGGCTCTTGTTCTGAAGACGATGGAGTTGGAGGAGCATCAAGAGCAGAAGCTGATGCAGGACGTCGACCACGCGGTCCGGGGGATCCGAGGGGACTTGGAGTCGCCGGAGGACGAGCAATGATTCCGCGCGACTTGACTGCCATCAGGCGGACTGCCAGAGGGTTTTGGATGTGGTTGGTACTGGTGCTGGTTATCGTGGCCTGGCCTGCGGAGGCCATGGCCCAGGAGCCGGAGTTCGTGGTGGAGGGCCGGGCCGTAAACGGCAGCGGCAACAATACGCCCGAGTTTGGGCTGTTGGTGACGTTGCACCAGGAGAGTACGGCTGGCCACGAGGATAGTGAGACCACAACCGATGTCGATGGGAAATTCCGTTTTGAAGGAATTGAGAATATTATCGGCGCCAGTTACGGTGTGTCCACAACCTATCAAGGCGTGATGTACGGCCTGGATGTCGAGCCATCGCAACAGAATCTACCGATCGAACTCGTCGTCTACGAGGCGGTGGATGATGAATCAGCGTTCGCTATCGAAGGCGCATCACTCCTGATCGTCCAGGCCGATGAACCTCGAACACTGTGGGCGCTTGAGATCATTACGGTTGCCAACAGGTCCAACACGACATACGTGCCGGGGACCGACCCGATGAAGCTGCTGCGCTTCTCTCTCCCTCCCGGGGCGCGAGATCTCAATGTGGAAACCAGTTTGCCCGGAGAGGCCGTGCAGGTTGACCTGGGGTTTGCGTTGACGTCCGAGATCCAACCGGGGGAGTACGAGGTGATGTTTTCGTACATGCTTCCGTACGAAGGAAGCGATGCTGTTCTACCTCGCTCCTATCCCCATGGGACACAGGGCCTCAGGGTTCTCGCGCTTCCAGAGGTTGGGGCAATTGAGAGCGACGCTATGGGAACCGCAGAACCAGTACTCATTGGCTCTGATGTCTATCAAATACTGGTTGCAGAGGACCTGCCCGCCGGGACGAAGTTTACTGTCTCCCTTTCGGGGCTCGCGCAGCCGTCGTTCGGCGATCGGGTTTCCAGGGTCTGGGGGAATGTGAGGCTAGAGTATGCGGCCCTGGGCGGTCTTGCCGTGCTCATGATCGGTGTGTTGATCTTCGGCGTGTGGAAGACTTCACGGCCAGAGGAAGAAGATGGAGATGTGGACTAGCAGGGGCTTGGACGTCTGTGTGGGCGTGCGCTGTAAGGCCCACAGGCCGGACCGTCCAGTGCCTCCCAAGCGGTAGCGCTACTCTGTGGGGCGTTCGGTGTACTCGGCGGCCAGGATTCCCATCACCACCGAGTCGAAGCGTGAGCCCTCATGGGGCCGAGACTTCCTGAGCGTTCCCTCGTGGACGAATCCCAGGTGCTCGAACATCAGCAGGGCGTTCTTGTTGTACTCGGGCACGTCGACCCAAAGCCGGTAGAGGCCCCAGTCGGTGAAGGCTAGATCCATCATTGCTCGGGTCGCCTCTGTCCCGTGGCCGTGGTGCCACATCTCCGTACTGCCGATGAGGACCGAGACGTGGCCGTCACCGAGGGACTCCTCGATCGCGACGTGGACCTCGCCGATGTGCTGTCCGTCGTCGAGATAGATGGACAGAATGCGATGCTCGGGATCGTTGAAGATGCGCTCCCACTCAGCTTCGGAGACCCCCTTGATCTCCTCCGGATGGTACCCAAGGTGTGCTGCGTCGCCGTACGCATACCGTCCGAACCAGCTTTCGGCTACCTCCTCGTCCTGGAGCCAGACCCGGATGCGCCCTGCGTCTTCTCGCGTCACCGATTGCAATGTTACTTTTCGATGGGGCATATGAGTCCTCCGTGGGCCAGGGGCGTGGGGGTTCATCCACAGGGTACACTGTGTTGGCAGTGCTGCGCACGCTTAGGGGGGGTTGGGCTGGTACCTGTCTCAAGGCGCGGTCCGCGAATGGAAGGCTGTACCAAGAATGTGAAATCGACAGGAGGGTGATACGTGAAGAAGATCGAGAGGTCTGTATGGAATCCACCGGAGATGGTCGTGCCACATGGCGCCTTTTCTCATGTTGTAGAGGTATCCGGTGTGCATAGGTGGTTATTCCTGACGGATAAGGCGTCGGTCGCGGCAGGCGGCTCACTCGTGGGGGAGGGCGATGCTGCGGCTCAATCACAGTGGGTCCTAGAGCTCATTGGCATTGGCCTGAAAAGCGGCGGGGCGACGTGGGCCAATGTGGTACAGATGTCGACACACCTGGTCGGGCGTGGTTCGGTGGCCCCGTTCCTGGAGACTAGAGACAGATTCTTCGGCGAGGTCTATCCGGACGGCGACTATCCTGCTAACACCCTTGTGGTCGTGGATGGCCTTGTTAGGGAGGGGATGCTGGTCGCAGTTACCGCTGTAGCGGCCCTGCCGTAGGTTTGCTCCCCTGCTATCATGTTGTACAAAGATTTTGAAGGTTCCAACAGGAGGCTCGTATGATAACGGTCGAAGAGGCGAAGGCCAAAATGGATGGCGTCGTCATCCCTCTGGCGACGATGTTCAAGGACGATCTGTCGCTTGACGTGGACGCGACGCAGGAGAACGTCCAATGGCTTGTGGATCAGGGCGCGAGGCCCGGCAACACGGTACTTATCGCAGCGGGCTCGGGCGGCGACTTCACCGTGCTCACGACCCAGGAGCGAAAGGACGCCATCAAGGCCATCGCCGAGGTCGCAGTGCCCAACAACATCCCGACCTTTGCCAGCGTACAGAGCACCGACATCAGGACTACCATCGAGCTGTGCCAGTGGTGCGAAGAGGTCGGCATCGATATCGTCCAGATGTCTAGCGCCTACTACTACGATGTGCTCAAGGGCGACATCGTCGCCTGGGTCAACGAGGTGGCGAAACACACGGATGTCGGGTTCGCGGCGTACAGCCACTTTTACAGCGGCTCCAAGTACGACATGACGATGGATGTCGCGGAAGAGATAATGAAAGTGCCGAACACGGTTGCCGTCAAGTGGGGTTCCTCCAACATCGCCAACTACCTGGCGGGCTTCAAGTTTTTCGTGCCACGGGCGGCGGTGGTCAACAATGGACCGCTGAGTGTGTACGGCCACCAGCTCGGAGTGAAGGCGTGGGTCAGCCATGTGCCCAACTTCTACCCGCAGCACTCCTGGGCGGTGCATGACCTGATGACGGCCGGCAGGTACGAGGACGCTGAGCGGGTTCTCGACGACTTCAACGACGAGTACAACTCCATCCGAGGGATGATTAGCTCGCAGACGGCTGGCGAAGGTGTGTTTGTGAAGCCCTTCATGAAGGAGATGGGCCGCCCGTCCGGGCCGTCCAGGCTGCCGTCACGCGATGAGGCGGTGACGCAGGAGGTTCGGGAGCGCATCCGGGGCCTGATGGAGCGGGCGCCCTCGATCGTCGAGAGCGCAAGGGTCTAGTTACTAGTTTCGCGCCGTGTGTCCTCGTCGGGGCACACGGCGTGCGCCCGCCGCGCTCGTCAAGGCGACATGGGCGGAGACGAGACACACCCAGCCCATGTCATTCTGAGCGGAGCGAAGAATCTGGGGCGGGGTTCTTGTCTTGGCATGGGTACAGAGCGTGGCCCCGGCACCACCCCGGTTCCTTCGTCGCAGTACTCCTCAGCACGACATGGGTTGGAGATCGGGGCTAGACTTTGCTGTAGACCTGGAAGCGGTGGCGGTTGTGTTCGGTGACGTATAGCCTGTTGTTGGCGTCGAGGGTGACTGATACTGGTCCCCAGAAGTAGGGCTCGGTTTGGGACGATTCGTTTTGGGGATCACGCAGGTGGTCGGGGAGGTCGGGGAGCAGGTTGGCCATGTCGCGGGTGCGGACCTCGTCGGGGTTGGATGCGAAGAACTCTTTCGACCATTTGGACAGGGTCGCCTGACCGCGCAGCTTCAGGACGAAGTCGCCTGCGGAGTTGAATATCTGAACCCTCTCGTTGCCCCAGTCCGCTACGTACACAAATCCCTCGCCGTCTACCACGACGTCGGAGGGCCGCTTTAGCTGGCCGTCGCCCGACCCGGACTCGCCAAACGTCGCAAAGAACTCGCCGTCTGCCGCGAATTTCTGGACGCGGTCGTTGCGCCAGTCGGCGACGTACACGTATCCGTCCGCGTCGACGGCAATCCCCCACGGCAGGTTGAACTGGCCCGGGCCGTCACCGGCCTCGCCCCACTTTGCCAAGTAGTCGCCGCCGGCCGCGAATTTTTGGACCCGGTTGTTGTGCTGGTCCACGACGTATGCGTTGTCGTCGGAGTCGAACGCGATTCCGGAGGGCCCGTTGAGCTGGCCGTCCCCGCTGCCGAATTCACCCCACTTGCGTAAGTACGTGCCGGATGAGTCGTAGGCGGTGACGCGGTGGAGGTGCTCGTCGGTGATGTGCAGCCTATCCTGGCTGTCGAACGCCATGTCGGTGGGCAGGCCGAAATTCTCATCGCCCGTGCCGAAGCCTTTGCCGAACTCACCCAGGTACTCCTCGTCGAGGTTGCAGATGCCGACGCGAATCGCGTCCCTGCGGACATGGTCGCACCGGTTGAGGACGAATATGCGCCCGTCTTTGGAAACCTGAAGGGCATAGGGGTTGGCGAAGCCGCGGCCGTTGGAGCCGTTGTTCGTCATCCCTATGGTCTTGATGTACTCGAGGGTAATGGGGGTTGTGGCGGTCCGGAGGGACATCGCGGGTCTCCTGGTTGTGTGGGGCTTCAGGCGAGTTGGAACTCGCGGGTGGCGGCGATGAGGCTGAGCAACTCGCCGACGCGCTGCTCGGGCTCGTCGCCTCGCTCGTGGGACGTCAGGTCGACATCGCCCCGGTTGGAGACGTGCTCTGTCAGGGCCGAGCGTGTGGTGTCCGAGACCACGACTGGGCCTATCAGGTCGAGGCAGCGGTCCACTACCTCTGAGGGCGAAAGCCGCCCGCCGTTGTCATTAGCCAGCCGGTTGATAATGGAGCGAATGCCCGGCTTATCGACGTCGCCCAGCTCGGACGCGACGAAGTTGACGCGCTCGACCAGTGCGCCGCTGTCGATCCACTCCTCGCCCTCGTGCCAGCCCTCGACGGTGGGGGGATTCAGGAGCCCCTGGCCCATGTAGAAGGCCTGCTGCACGACAGCGCCAATACCCAGGTTCGGGGTCTGATAGCTGCCGGCCATCCTGACAGCGCCGGTGATCAGCTCGATTGGGCCCTTGACACGCGCGAACCTGGCTGTGTCGGATTTGAAGTAGTCGGAGTTGAGCAGGGTCCTTAGCACAGCCCGGATCTCATAATCCGATTCGAAGTACGCCCGAGTCATCTCGTCGATGACCTTGCTGCCCTCATCGTCCACGTCGTCGGCGGCGAAGAACTGGAACAGCCGGGTGCATACGAAGCGCGGCGTTGCCTCGTGTTTGCAGAGGATCCGGACGATGTCCTCGCCATTAAGGTTGCCCGTTTCGCCGAGGAAGGTCTTCTCGCCGTTGTCGTGGTCCTCCGGACGGTAGCCGAAGTGCCAGGCGATGCGGCCGTAGGGCCAGATGGAGTCCTTGTTGGCGCGCATGGCCATGTACTCGGCATTGCCCATGGTCCAGCCGGTGAAGGCGCGGGCGGCGGCCTTAACGTCGTCCTCGCTGTAGTTGCCGATGCCCATGGAGAACAGCTCCAGGAGTTCGCGGCCGTAGTTCTCGTTTACTGCGCCGTTGTGGTTGTCGTTATTGTCGAGCCAGAAGAGCATCGCCGGGTCTTTCGAAAGCTCGATCAGCAACTCATCGAACGCACCGAGGCCGTTTTTCCTGAACATCTCGATCTGGTTGAGGTGCGATCTGGCCTGGTTGAGTTTTGCATAGCCGGTGGCGAAGAGGCCGTGCCAGAAGAGGACGATTTTTTCCTCAAGTGGGTTGTGGGTCGTGATCATGCGGTACATCCAGTAGGCGGCGGCGCTGTCCGGCAGCCGCAGCTCGGACTGGTCGACGTGGTAGCGGGCGATCAGATCGTCGGGAAGATTACCCGGGTCGCCGGGGTTCAGCAGCTCTTCGACTGTGGCCTCGTAGCCCTTCTCCTGATACGCCTCCAGCTCATCTCGTGTTGCGCTGAAGCCGGCTCGTCGCAGCAGGTGGGCCATCAACGCGATGTCCTGGTCACTCATGAGGGCTCCTTAGGTGAGGCGCGCGGTCAGTTCTTGAACAGGTCGAAGGACTCGAACTGGCCGTTCACGATGGGTGCGGCCTCGAGGCCGAGCCAATCTTCGAGCAGCGATGTGTATGTGATGCGGAAGTCGTTGTTGGCGTGCAGGTCGCCTTCGAGCTGGTCCTCATCCTTGAGCGAGGGGTACTCGCCGTACAGCCCTCCCTTGACCTTGTTCCCGATTACGAAGGCCATGCCGCCAGATCCGTGGTCGGTGCCCGAACCGTTGTCCTTGATTCGCCGTCCGAACTCGGTGAAGACGAGCATGGCGGTGTCGTCGCCCTGGTTGTGCTCGTCCATGTCGTCGATGAAATCGCCGATGGCCGGCGCGACCTCGCCCCAGAGTTTTTCGTGGGTGGCGAGTTCGCCGGAGTGGGTGTCGTAGCCACCGTGGGAGGTGTAGAAGATGCGCGTCCCCAGATCGGCAAACATGACCTGTGCCGCGCTCTTGAGGTCGTTGGCAATAGGGTTGGACGCGTATTCGATGGTGGACGAGTACTTCTCTGGGCCGGTGCGTAGGATGTCGGCGCCCTTCAGGGCGTCCTCGCCGGTCTGACCGAGGAAGTCGAGTACGGCGTCGTTGCCTCGTTCGCCGCCATACATCTTCGAGAAGGTCTCGAGGGCGAACTTCCTGAGGAACTCGTCCTTGATGTCGGGGAACAGGCCGTAGGTCTCCAGGTTGCCGACGGAGGCGACGGGGACACCCCGCACGCCGAGGGCCCGCGGCAGGCCCCGACCGAAGTTGACGCCGGTCAGGACGTTCTCGCTTTTCGGATCCATGTCACGAATTGCGCGACCGAGCCAGCCCTCGTTGCCGATGTCATCGGGCAACGCCGTGTGCCAGATGTCCATGGAGCGGAAGTGGGACCGGTTGGGGTTGGGGTAGCCGATGCCCTGAATGATGGCGAGCTTGCCCTCGTCCCAGAGGCGCTTGAAGGCCTCCATGCCTGGACGAAGCCCGATGTTGTCGTCGATCTGGATGACGTTGTCCTGGGGTATGCTGACGGTCGGGCGATTGTCGTAGTAGTGGCCGTCGGCGTAGGGAACGACCGTGTTGAGGGCATCGTTGCCACCTGAGAGCTGAACTACTACGAGCTTGCGGTGCCCGTTGCTGCCGTTACTCGAAGCCACTGTGACCTCCTTGGCAATCCCCATCGGGGGCTGAGGGTTGTGTTGAAGAGAATAGGGATTAGCAAGTAAATTTACAGGAGCGCGTCATCGGCGTCAAGGTAAGCGGAGGACCTATGGGCCAAAGGCCCGGCAGCGGCTGTACCATCGGTGTGGCGGGGGATGGCTCATAGGTATCAAAGATGGCCGATTTGCCTTGACACTCCTGCCTTGGCGGGCATACCATAGTGCATGCGCCGAGGTAGCTCAGTCGGTAGAGCACAGCACTGAAAATGCTGGTGTCGCCAGTT
>CAJWER010000126.1 GCA_913030785.1 uncultured Chloroflexota bacterium
AATTGCCCCACTTCCATATCAATCTCCTCGAAGTGGGACTGCCCGTCTTCGCCAGTGTACAACCTGGTAAACATTGATTTCTCCAGGATATCTGCTAACGGAGCCAATCTACAGCGGTATTACGCTAAGCACACGGGAATCCTACCTAACATGAGCCTGCCTCTGGGGGCAGGCTCATGTTAGGCCTCAAGAAACTTCGGGCCGATCGGCCTCTATGCAGGTAGTGGCGGGACGACGCCGATCCCTGGTATCGCGTTCCACATGTCATCCTGTAGACCGCGTATGAAGTCTATCTGACCGTGGTGGTTGTTCTTGTGCGTTGTCAGGTGTCTAAGAGATACAGCCAACGTGTGATCCGGGCTCGATTGATCAGGAGCGCCGTCCAGCCCCTCCTGCGTAAGCTCGGAAACGAGTGCCAGTGTTCGCTGGTGCACGGCCTGCAAGTAGTCGACCAGAACACCCAGCTCGGGAATCGGCAAGTCCCGAAGTCCCGCTTTGTCGCCCGGGTCAGGTGCCTCTACAGGCTGGCCAAATCGCTTGTGCCAGCCCTCTGACTCCCACAGTTCAGGTTGCTGTCCTCCCAGGTGATGGACAATAGCCTCCTCGGAGCGGGCCAGATGCCAGAGATTGAAGCCAATGTTGTTGGCGAAGGGTGCGGGGCGCCACAGCACCTGTTCCCGGGCTAGGCCGTTACAGGAGGCGAGCAGCCTCACTTGTGCCTGAATCAGACTCTGCGAGATAAAAAGTACGGTGTTCATCGCTGCCTCCAAGTCGCTATTCCCCGACATTTCCCACATCAAGCTGCCTAGACCCGGGCAGCAGACTATCCTAGACGAGAGCCATCGTAGTTTCACTCACCAATGCCGTCAAGCGCCCAACTAAGCTTACAAAACCCATCTATCGGCTTCGTGAGTTAGCGACTATCAGGTAACGGAGAGAAAGGAGATCTAGCTCCCTTTACCTCACAACAGCCTTATAAGCCCTAACAGCATTTTCGCTATCCCAAGTACCACAACAGCAGCCACCGCTCCCACTTAGGCCCTAGCTGCTACTAACTCCGCCTAAGCCTTAGCCATCTCCCCCTTTGGCCTTTAGGCTATACTGCCCCCGGAGGCAGGGTTATGCGAATTGGCAGATGGAGCCTGTAGCCTACCCGTTAACCCTTAACCACCGGGGCGTTAAGCCTTAACATCCCCAGAACTCAAGGTCTGGATGTGTGCCACAAAGGTGGTGCTATCTGTGCCGGAGCCGGTGAAAAACAGTAGGCCGACTATCCGGGGATGCTAACCGCATGAGCCAACCTGTATAGAGCAATATATCTTAGAATACGGCGCATCGAAAATTGAGCGAATTTGCAACCAAACTGGATGTAGAGGCATATCCGAGAATTGACATTTACGCGTGAATTCGTGGGTCATCCACGGTGTGCAGTAGGTGCCAAGATGAACGTTTACGAAAGATTCGGCGTGCGGACAGTCATCAACTAATACTGCCGAGCAGTTGCAACACCACAATACGGAGGAATTGATGACCTACACGATTGGCTCGCGAAGGTACGAATTTGACGAGGGCTGGGGTAGGATGCCTGACGGGTACGAAATCTTCCAGGCCGCTGGTGTCGCTGTAGACGGCGAGGACAGGGTCTACGTGTTCAACCGGAGCGCCCACAATGTGATCGTATTCGACCGCGAAGGAGACATGATCACGGCCTGGGACCGGGACTTCATCCAGCCCCATGCCGCGACCGTAGACCGGCACGGCAACATATACCTGGTGGACCAGAACACCCATGTTGTCGAAAAGTTCACCCTCGACGGGGAACTGCTTTTGACCCTGGGCAATAGGAACCAGCCATCGGACACCGGCGGCACCGAGTTCGCCCAGCTCGTAAAAAAAGCAGCAGGGCCCAACAACATGCCTACAGGCGTCGCCGTAGCTCCGAACGGCACGATATTCGTATCCGACGGCTACCAAAATTGTCGCGTCCACAAGTACGATGCGGGGGGAGAACTGCTCATGTCCTGGGGGGTGCCGGGCAATGTGGAGCCAGGCCACTTCCATGTCCCCCACGGCATTTGTGTGGACAACAGGGGCAGGGTACTGGTCTGTGACCGGGAAAACCATCGCATCCAGCTATTCAGTCAGGATGGCGAGTACATGGACACCTGGACCGGGTTCCGTCAGCCCTGCGCGGTGGTCGTAGGCCCGGACGACACGGTGTATGTGCCCGAGCTGCAGTCCCGCGTGACCATTCTCGACTCTGATGGCAATGTCCTCGGGCAATGGGGTGGTGAAGAGGACCAGGCGCCGGGCGGCTTCGTTTCACCTCACGGGATAGCAATCGACTCTCGCGGCGACGTCTACGTCGGTGAGGTACTTGCGGGCGCGCGAATCCAAAAATTCGTGCTGCAGTAGCCTGATTTGGAGCTATTCGAGGCCCCACACAGCCAGCGAGCGGCTGTGGATGAGGCAGAAGAGGTGGTGCGCAGCGGCTAGTGAACCGGTTGCGGTCGGGGCACCCTTAGATTCGGGGATTAGATGCCGCTGGCGATAACCCCTATTTGGAGTGACCTGCACCGCTCAACCCTGTGACCCTGAGGATTACGTTGTTTCCTCGACTATGCTAGTCTTGCAGACACATCGAGAGGTTGGTATGAGACTCGGGTCACTGGCGGTCATGAGCTGTGGACTGGTACGCCCTGAGGGTGATTGCTTGCGGAAGTAGACCTCAGGCCGTACCTACCCCTGACATGGAGACCACTGTGGAGGCGAGCGTCGAGGCGTTCCACGCGGACCTGTCTGTAGAGATTACAGTCGATGGCGCCCATCACTGGCGCCGGGCCTGGTCGAAGAGTTTTGCCAGGGAGCTGCTCTAAAGGGCTGTCGCCCGGCTAGTTCAGCTCTCGGATTCGCCTCTGGGTTGTGAGCACGACCATCGAGGTGACCAGAAGCCCCGTCGCCATCATCCCCATGGTGGGCCGGGCCCCCAGGGCGTCGAATGCGAAAGCCACCAGGAGAACGCTGAAGGGCATTAGTGCGGCATTCATCATAAAGATGCTTGTTGTGCGCCCCCGAAACCGGTCCTCGACGTTCTCCAGCACCAGCGTCTGGCTCAACGTCAGATGAACCGCATTCCCGAACCCAAACACCACCAGCACGGCAGCCCCCACGATGTACAGTGGCACAGACGCCACCAACAGCAGCGCTGTCCCAGACGCGAATGAGCCCATGACCAGTATTAGACCGCGCCGCTTCCCTCCTAGAGAGGCGACGACCAGGGAGCCGATCAGGGCGCCCAGGCCCATCAGGCTAATGAGCAGTCCATAGGCCTCCGACTCCTGGTGGTAAACGTCCACAACCACGACGGGCAGCAGGATGCCGAACGGGTTCGCAAGGTGGTTGCTCACGAGCCCGTAGACGAGCAAGGCGAGCAGCAGCGGGTTGAGCCAGACATTGCTCAGCCCCTCCAAGATGCCGCTCATCATGCCGGTTGTCGCGGGAGAGACCGTCGGATCGACCAGGTCCTTGGGCCTGGGTATGGAGATCGTGAGCGCCATCGATAGGAACGCCATTGCGGTGATGGCATAGTACACGCCGCCCGGCCCAACGATGCCGTAGAGCACCCCGCCGACGGCGGGTGCGGCTAGGGCCGCCGTGCTCAGGGCCGCCGTGTTGAGAGCGATCGCGTTGCCGAGCTTCTCCTGGCCGACGATCTGGGGAGTGATCGCGTACAGCGCCGGGTTCACGAAGGCCACGAAGACCCCCTGGAGAACCGACACCACCAGGAGAAGTTCCCAGGTCACGAATCCCATGGTGATCGAAACGGCGCCTACAAGCCTTGTCACGGCGATGGCGCCGTGCCCTATCTGAATCAGGCTCTTTCGATCCATCCGGTCGGCGATGGCGCCCCCGTATAGGGCGAACACGCCCAGAGGCAGGCTCCCGCCCGCGCTGACCAGGCCCAGGATTATGGATGACTCGGTGATGTCGTAGACGAGGAGTCCACGGGCCACTGACTGCATGTAGAAGCCGCCCCACAACAGCACCATGCTGAGCCACAGACGCAGGAAGTCGTAGTTAGCCAGGGAACTGAATGTGTGCCGCCAGCCGTAGATCGGTGGTCCCCTCATGTGCGTCTTCCCGCGGTCCTGCCCTACGCCTGGGCCTTGGGCGTGAAAAGTGTACATCTACATAGTATGGGTGACAAATTTCACCGAAGATTCCGACCAGGCAGGCCATACGATTGCAAGAGATACTGACCACAGCAACCAAGCCCTGGATTGATGAGGAGACACCCCTGTGATCAAGGGTGTTTCCATACCAGTCCGCACCGTCCAGAGCCAGTATGATGAGTCCAGTAGTCAGACCCCACTTGAAACATCCCGGTCAGAGCCCGTATGCGATTCGATTCGCCGCTATGACCCTGTCTGGCAGCCGGGCGACAAATCCCTCGGAGGTGAGTAGTTGCCGAAACGAGACGGTGGCGATGAACACCCTGCTGTCAGGCGCACTACGTCAGAGGTGTTGCAAGAGATACGGGCAGGCAAGAGAATTAGCCGTCGCGGATGAAATATCTACGGCACGTTCCATTTGAGTCTAGAACTGATCCTCCTCCCCCTAGGCTATACTGCCCCCAGAGGTAGGGTAATGCGGGGTGGAACCTGATGGCTAGGAGTCCCATGGGAGACTAGCTACAACTGGGAGGGTGGAGAGATTAATCTCAAACTCACAATATCATTCCTTCTCCCCGCAGCATTTATGTTACTGCTGGTAGCTTGTGGCGGTGGTCAGCCAATACCAGATATCGATGCCACCGTAGAGGCTAAGTCGCAGGCCAAGACGAAAACTATGGTGGAGGCTACTCCTACGCTAGTGCCATCCACAGCCACTCTGACACCCACTCCTAGCGATTCAAGCTTCACAATCACTTCTATGCTTTGCAGCGATGAACAGGGACCAGACTGTACTAAGTTGCGTCTAGGAGATGATTACTTGACGATAGCTGCACCCGCAATAGGACACCTGTATTCTTGTACAGGTAAGAATCCCAATGCGCCTGGTTCTGTAGAAAGCAAGATTACCTGGATTGATTTCGCTGATAAGACTTGGAATTTCCTCACAAAGTTATGGCTGCCGCAAGGAACATTTAGTCCCGTAACAGGAACCTACACCGAAACGATCTCCGATGATAACCGTCTGATAAGCGTCAATAACCTTCCCGTGGATGGAAAGATCGGAGACTGGCCGATGACGAACTATGCCAAACTGACTGAGCTAGATCCGAATCCTGGAATACCAACATCCAGTAGCTTTTCATTTTCCTATTCCACTAACCCGACAGAGGCTCCATCACCAACCTGTGTTTCGTTGGGTGCGATTGGTGTGACAAAGAACGGTGTTATCATCTCTAACGCAGCCGACGGGCGTGGTGAAGATGCTGTGGCTAGGGAAATCGTAGATGAGTTCGGCGGGCATCCGGCCAGGAGCGATTACCACTACCATTTCATTCCGGAACGGCTCGACAGCGAATCTCTGAGCGGCGGTCACTCTGGCATAGTTGGTTACATAAATGATGGTTTCCCGATTTATGGTTACAAGGGCGAAGGTGGAACTGAAATGTCCAATGATGATTTGGACTTATGCCACGGTCATAAACATGGGACGTTGGGATATCACTACCATGCGACGCTAGAATATCCCTACACCGTTGGTTGCTACATGGGGACCTCTATTTCAAGTTCATCGAATGGAGTGCCACCACCTGGAGGGGGTCCACTGGGCGCGCCTTAATGAGTTGCGAGAAAGAGTCATGGGCAAAATCATTAGGTTCCTGAGACATACTTCCTCTACACCATCCACTCCAGCTCGGTGATTATTTGTAACCTCACAACAGCCTTATAACCGCAATACCCCTAGTCCCCCTATCGGCCTCACGGCTGCTACGTACCTTGAGGACTAGCATTAGAGAAGATGGCTTCCCTAAATGGCAGCCTGCTGAAACCTCGAACCGATTAGCTTTCCCGAGCTAGTCAGCTGCAGCCATGTCGTGGCCACAGCACAGAGGAGACTTGATACGACCGCACTCGTTCGGACACTCTGAGACACTAACGGTGCTACCATCGTCTTTCGTAAGCACCTTGTGCTCGAGTTGGGTGCCGCACTTACCACATGTGATGTTCGTCACTTCCATTCCACAGTCGGAACAGGTGTACTTTCCCATAGGTTTCTCACCTCTTTTCAGATTAGCCTTCCATGATCGAGACTCTATCCACCTAACACAGCCCTGTCAACCGACATTCCAAATATCAAGTTGTCTGGACCCGAGTAGCGCACGATGATCGACGAGAGCCATACTAGTTTCTCTCACGAATACCGTCAACCATCCAATCAAGCTCACAAACCCATCCGGCGTCGTCGTGAACTGGCGTTCGATGGGCAGCGGAGGTGGCTTTCACTACATTTGCACTCCCTTCGAACTCCCCCAAGCACGCACCTCGCCCTTGGTTACCTCTCTTCACCTCTGATGACCAGAAGGATATTCGCTAGCCTGGTGGTGGATGGAGCCCGGCGATACGCTCCAACACTTGCCGGAATACCTCCCGGGACACTGCCATTTCAGCAAACTGAAACACCAACCTTCTAGCATGAACACTTTTGCATACCTATTGACTTAAACTTGGTGTCTATGTCAGGTTAGGTCCGTGCACGAGAACCATCGGCTAACATGGAGGTCAAGATGCTCACCGATAGCCAGCTAACACAGTTCGAGGTTTTCGGCTTCCTTGTGTTGAGAGGTATGCTTGCACCAGAGGAGATAGAAAGGGCGTGGGCCGATTTCGAGGTCGGCCTAGCCTCAGCTCGAGAAGGTATGGATCGGATTGGCGTACGCGGTCAGCTCAACTGGTCCAACCTACGGCCCGAGACACCGTTCCTGGCCACCTTGCCGGAGGACGAGCGCTTCTTCGGTGTTGCTCAACAGATCCTGGGCGAGGATGCCGTTGGGTCTTTCTCAAATTCAAACTCGTTTGACGGCGACAGAACCGAGTGGCACCCCGACGTGGTCCACCCCGACTGGCGAGGCATCAAGTTCGGCTTCTACCTGCAGCCGCTGGATCGCAACTCTGGAGCGCTGAGATTTATTCCCGGCTCACACAAAGAGCCTCTAATGTCTGATCTCAAAAAAGTCACACTGAAGGAGTCCAACCTCGGTCCGATTGATGAATCCGGGCTTAGAGTAGAAGAGGTGCCCGCCTTTGCCGCCGAGTCGGAGCCGGGCGATGTCGTAATGTTCGACAATCACACCTGGCACGCCAGCTACGGCGGCGACAAGGACCGACGGATGTGCACGATGGGCTACTTCGCGAGCCCGAAGAACCACTGGCAGGAACAGGCGGTCCGCTCGATGGTGGAGGCGGACACTCAATTGACCGCGAAGTTTCCGCACCTAGCCAGGTCCCCGCAGTGGCTCAAAAACGCCGACGGTGACCCGACACGAGGGCGATGGATAGCCACGCTGCGCGAATGGGGTTTCGTCGATTAGGCCGATGTCACAGTCCAGGACGCGTTCTGTGAATACCCGGAAACGGCTCATGCCCTTTGACGTAGGTATGGGCAACCTTGGCTGGGGGCTAGCTATGCTTGCCGCAGCGATGTTCGCGATGATTGCCATAGTGCCGCGACTGACCTCAAGTAACAGACAGGCCGCTGGCTGTAGCCGACCATTTTACTGGCTCCAGAGGCTAGCTTGTCCGGATTGAAGAGTGGCTTCCGAATCTGAACCGAAATCATCGGTAGTAGTTATGGCGCAAACAAAACCAAAGACCCCACTAAGTGAGTCCCAGCCAGAGTTGGCCGCACAGTGGCCTATACTGCTCACAGAGGCAGGCTGATGTGGGTGGTGAGGTTGAGTCAGATCTGGTGGGGTGGCGTCCGAATACGGAAGATGAAATCACGATGGCACTGTTGATTAACAGCTATTCTTTTGTCGCTGGTGGACTGCTGGTCCTTATGATCGTGGCATTGTTGACCGGGCGACTCTTTAGCCCGAAATGGGCCGCGGCTGCGGTCGCAGTCACGTTCGTATCCCTAGTTGCCTTCCAGTTAACGGCAAGCACGAAAGCCAATACAGTTTCTAGTCCAGAAGATTTCAACAATGCGCTG
>CAJWER010000127.1 GCA_913030785.1 uncultured Chloroflexota bacterium
TGGCCTCGCCATCCGCGTCCAGGGCGGCCTCCTTGATGGTCTCTGAGATCGTGGGATGGGGGTGAACCAGCCAGCCCAGTTCCTTGTTGGTACTCTCCAGCAGTTTCGCCATCGAGAGCTCTCCCAGCAGCTCGGTCACCTCGGCGCCTATCATGTGAGCGCCCAGGATATCGCCGATTTCGGCGTCCAGAATGAGCTTGACCATCCCCTCGGGTTCGCCGAGTCCCAGCGCCTTGCCGTTGGAGGCGATCTGGAACCTGCCAATCTTGACGTCATGGCCCTCCTCGCGAGCCTGGGCCTCGGTCAGCCCGAAGCTGCCAATCTGGGGCTTGCAGTACGTTGCCCGTGGCATAAGTTCGTAGTCTAATGCAGGCGGCTCGAGGCCTGCCATGTGCTCCACCGCGGTGACTCCTTGAGCCGAGGCCACATGGGCCAGCAGAAGCCTGCCCGTTACGTCACCGATTGCATAGACTCCTGGCACGTTGGTCTCCATGTGGTCGTCGACCGTGATGAAGCCTCGTTCGGTGCCTACACCAGCACTCTCTAGTCCGATGCCGTCTATGTTGCCCTGGGTGCCAACCGCGACGAGTACCTTTTCACACTCAATCTCGGTGGTGTCTGATTCGCTCTTAACCGTGACTCTGGCCACGCCGTCATTAACTTCGATGCTCTCAACGCTGGCCCTGGTTATCGCCTTGATGCCCTGCCGCCTGAAGGAGCGCTCCAGGTGCTGGCTTATCTCAGCGTCCTCGGTGGGAACTAGTCTCGGCATAAGCTCGACGAGCGTTACCTCCGAGCCATATGACCCCCAGACGTACGCGAACTCGGCCCCGAGGGATCCGGCACCAACGATTACGGCCCTGGGCGGCACTTCACGGGTTTCGAGGGCCTCTTGGCTCCCAATCACAACCTCGCCGTCGATGGGCAATGTTGGGATGGCGCGCGCCCGTGCGCCCGTGGCGATAATGACCTTGTCGGCGGTGAGCGTTCGGTCCGTGCCTTGTATCTCGATCGTACCCGGGTCGAGGAAAACTCCGTTGCCGTTTACGACCTCGACGCCGTTCTTGTTAAGCAAGAAGCTCACCCCGGAGGTGAGCTTCTTGACCACTTGTCTACTACGGTCGACCGCCTTGGAGTAGTCAAACTGGACGTTTTCGGCGGTGATGCCGAATTCCTCGGCGTGCTTGAACAGCCCTACGACCTCTGCATTCCTGATGAGAGCCTTGCTGGGGATGCATCCCCAGTTCAGGCACACACCCCCGATATCCGACCGCTCAACGATCGCCGTCTTCATTCCTAACTGTGCGGCACGGATCGCTGCGACATATCCTCCTGGACCAGAGCCCAGCACAAGCAGGTCGAAGTCTGCCAAAAGACACCTCGTTCTATCTGATTCTAAGAATCAATATTCTACACCAAACCTCACGACGGCTGAAAGAGAGTCAACAGACCCATGGCTAGATTGAACGACATGTTCCGCCCTGATATGATGACCCGGCAGCCAATCCTACCGGGAACGGTGAGCACTCTGTCCACTACGGGCCCTGGCATCTCGATTTTGCCCTGCCCGTGGTATCGAGTCTCACGCAAGACCTTCCCGACGGATTCGGGAGGGTTTTTTGTATTCAGGAGACCTGGTGTTGGAGGGCGGGTGCGTCACGGATGTGCCCGGAATTAGCGCTGGCCACTACACAGATACGAGCGCGGCCACCGGATGCACGATAGTGCTATGTGAGGACGGCGGCGTCGGTGGTGTGGACGTTCGAGGCGCCGCCCCTGGTACCCTCGAGACGGATATGCTGCGACCAATGACGCTGCTGCCCGATGTCCATGGCGTGATGCTTTGCGGTGGCAGCCTCTTTGGACTTCAATCGGCGTTTGGGGCAGTGCGCTTCCTTGAGGAGCGTGGTTCCGGTGTCGAGTTCGCCGGTACAATCGTGCCTCGTCTCGCCGGAGCCGCGGTGTTCGACCTCAACGTTGGTCAAGACGTGCGTCCCGGCTTCGAGGAGGGTTACGCCGCGTGTGTAGCCGCAGGTACGAGCCCGATTGACGAGGGCAGTCTGGGAGCCGGGACCGGCGCATCGGTGGCCAAAGTCTCTGGTATGGAACACGCCGTGAAGGGCGGGGTCGGCACGGCGAGTATTCCGCTTGGCGGTGGGCTAATGATAGGCGCTGTCGTCGTGGTAAACGCTCTCGGCGGCATCGTCGACCCGGATACAGGCCGCCTGATGGCAGGTCCACGAGTTGGAGATAAGGGGGCAATGGTGAGCGCAGTAGACGTGATGATCGCCTCCGATGAAGTCGTTGGAAAGCCATCACAGGGCAATACAACTATCGGCGTCGTGGCTACGAATGCGACCCTAACCAAAGAGCAGGCCAACAAGCTGGCCGCCGTGGCCCAGGATGGCATCGCCCTGGCGGTCAGGCCCGCCCACACCATGGGCGACGGCGACACGATGTTCGCTATCGCAACCGGAGAGACGCAGGGTGGAACACACATGGACCGGCTGCTCGCTGCAGTCGCGGTCGTGACTAGCAGAGCTATCACAAGCGGGGTCCGGACAGCGGTGGGACTGCAGGGGCTCCCGGCCGTATCGGATCTGATGGAGGCGCAACATGGGTAGTCCACGCAGGCGCTCAAGGATCGGTTTCATTGGCGCGGGGGCCGTGGGCAAATCGATTGCCATTGCACTTTCGCGCCAGGGATACCCGGTGGTGGCAGTGGCCAGTCGCAGCTACTCTTCCGCCCAGGAACTTGCACACATTATCGATGGCGTTGTGGCGTATCAGACCCCGCAAGAGGCCGCGAGGGCATCCGATGTTGTGTTCATAACGAGCCCCGACGATGCCATTGGCGAGGTCGTTTCGACGGTACCGTGGACGAACACTCAGGCAGTGGCCCATTGCTCCGGGGCGTCCTCCGTAGATGTGCTGGACCCGGCAAGCATGCTCGGGGCCTCAGTGGGCACGTTCCATCCGATGAATGCGTTCTCCTCGGTCGAGAATGGGGTGCGCAGCCTGCCAGGGACCACGTTTGGCATCGAAGGCGACGATGAGATGAAAGGCTATCTCCGGCAAATGGCTCTCGACATCGGCGGACGCCCGATCTTTCTACGACGGGAAGACAAGGTGCTCTACCACCTGTCCGGAGTCATGATGGGTGGGTTATTGTCGGCGGAGGCTGCGGTGGCGGCACAGCTATGGGAACAGCTCGGAATGACCCGGGACGATGGGGTCAAGGCGCTGGCGCCCATGATTCGGCAGGTTGCGGATAATCTGGAGACATCAGGTATTCCGGGCGCGCTGGCGGGCCCGTACGTTCGAGGTGATCTGGGCACCATCCGCAAGCACCTTCAGACGCTTCGTGCCAGGGCCCCGGACGTGCTGCCACTGTACTGTCATATGGCGCTGGCAGGACTTCCATTCGCGCTTGAAAAGGGGGCACTGGACCCAGCAAAGGCGAAAAAGATACGAGACCTTGTCGAAGAGTACAAAGGGCTGAGCGGAAGCGGCCCGACCGGCGAACATCACTGGGCGTAGGTGAGCACAGGCCCTCACTCGAGGACGGCAGAGGAGGTACCAGCGTGCGAACGACCATCGTGGACATAATGGAGATGAAGCGTCGCGGCGAAAAGATCGCGATGCTAACTTGCTACGACTATCCGACCTCCGTCTGGGAAGATGAGGCAGGGGTAGACATCGTATTTGTTGGGGACAGCGTTGGTACGAACGTGCTCGGATATGAGAGTGAGAAAGAGGTCACCCTCGACGACATGATTCACCATCTGAAGGCTGTTCGCCGGGGCGTCCAGCAAGCCTACCTGCTCGTCGATCTTCCCTACCTCACATATGAGTCACCGGAGGACGCTCTCCGGAACTCCCGCAGTCTGATCTCGCATGGCGCAGACGGTGTGAAGCTGGAGGGCTTCAGGCCCGATATCGTCAGCCACCTGGTGCAGGATGGAATTCAAGTGTGCGCCCATCTAGGATTGAACCCGCAGATTCACGAGACAAAGGGGCTGCGCGCGAAGACAGCCCGGGCTGCAGAGAGACTGATCTCAGAGTCTGTGGCTTTGCAGGATGCGGGAGCCTGGCTGATGGTGTACGAGTTGATACCGGAGGAGGTCGCAAGGGAGGCCACTCGCCGGCTGTCGATACCCACGATAGGGATAGGCGCGGGACGACACACCGATGGCCAGGTCCTGATCGTCTCCGACATGCTTGGAATCAACGATTTTGACCTCAGACACGTCCGAAAGTACGACAATTTCCACGACAGGGCGACGCAGGCGATTCGTCGACACGTCGCCGAGGTGAGGTCTACCGAGTTCCCTGCCGGCGAGAATGTCCGGCATCTTAGCGACGAGGAGTCCAAGGCCATGGGCAACATGCTATCGACGGACAAAGTGAGGAATCACGGTTGATGGCGATGTGTCGAAAGGCCCCTGGCCTATGAGGGTCATCGAGACGGTAGACGAGTTCCGGGCGGCAACGCCTGTAAGTGACAGGCCGCTGGGTCTCGTGCCGACCATGGGCGCACTCCACGACGGACACATGTCTCTTGTGAGCCGTGCGCGGGCTGAGAACGCGACGCTTGCCGTGAGCATCTTCGTAAACCCGGCCCAGTTCAGCCCGATGGAAGATTACGACTCGTATCCGCGTGACATGGACGCGGATTATGCAATACTCGATGAGGCCGGCGTCGATCTGGTGCTGGCGCCGACGACGGATGAAATGTACCCTGCGGGCTCCCACACACGAGTCGATGTGGGAAGCCTTTCGGAGAGGCTGGAGGGGGTATCCCGCCCCGGCCATTTTGTCGGTGTCGCGACGGTTGTGACCAAGTTGCTGTCCATCGTCCGTCCCGACACGGCCTATTTTGGACAGAAGGACGCCCAGCAGGGCTTGGTGATATGGCGACTCAATGCTGACCTGAACCTGGGGGCGCAGATCGTCCTCTGCCCGATAGTGAGGGAGGCGGACGGGCTGGCCCTCAGCAGCCGCAACGCAGGCCTGAGCGCGGATGAACGCCAGGCGGCGACGGTGCTGTACAAGGCGCTATCCGCTACTGGGAATATGGAAACCGGTGATGCCGGACAGGTAAGAAGGCGAATGCGAGCGATCATCGAGGAGGAGCCGCTGGCCGCTCTGGACTACGTGAGCGTCGCGAATCCGCAGACCCTGGACGAGTTGGATGTGGTGACAGGGCCGGCCCTGGCGCTCGTGGCCGTTCGGATTGGCAAGACGCGGCTTATCGATAATATGGCGATTGGGAGTAAGGCTTGAGAATACTGGTTACGAACGACGATGGAATACACTCAGATGGGTTGTGGCACCTTGCCGAGGCATTGAGCACAGTTGGCGAGGTTAGCGTCGTGGCCCCGGATCGTGATCAGAGCGGGGTCGCCGCCTCGTTGACTCTTACCTCTGTGCTGCGGGTCCAGGAAGTACGGTCGCGCCTGGACGGAGTCGTCGTCAATGCCGTCCAGGGCACGCCCGGGGACTGCGTGATTCTGGCCATCGAATCGATCCTGGATGCCCCGCCAGACCTTATCGTATCCGGCGTAAACCGCGGAGCGAACCTCGGCCACGACGTGCTTATTTCAGGTACGGTCGGAGCCGCGGCCCATGGCTACATGAAGGGGTTCACGTCCATGGCCGTGTCCGCCAGGTACGGAAAAGGAGACGCGCGGTATGCGGTGGCGGCGAGAGCAGCTGCAGCCGTGGCGCGGGCGCTGAAAGAGGCTCCTCTCGACGTGCCACAGCTAATCAACCTCAATGTACCCGATCTGGACGCCGAGGATATCAGAGGTGTGGAGCTGACTCGGCTAGGCCCGAGGGCGTTCGTGGAGAGAGTGACGAAGGGTCGTGACGGAACCCGCACGCACTACTGGATTGCGGAGGACCGGATTCTCGATATAGCGCCTGAGGGCACCGATCTAGGAGCCATGCGAGAGGGGGCTATATCGATATCGAGTCTGGATTTCGGCTTCTCCGAGGGGGCGCATGCTGCCCCTCTCCATTACCTGGTCGAGGCCGTACTCGCAGACCTAGGGATACACAGTAACTCATAGGGGAGGATAGCTTGATATACGAATATCGCATTTACGAGGCCGTCGCAGGCAAGCTGGAGAATGTCCAGGCCCGATTCCGTGACCATACAGTGGCACTTCTGGAGAAGCATGGCGCGAAGAATATCGGTTACTGGACGTCCGAGGTTGGAGACTACAGTGACCGGCTGATCTACATCCTGGCGTTCGAGAGCCTGGAGCAGCGACAGCAGGCCTGGGCGGGCTTCCGCGCTGACCCAGAGTGGCACAAGGCCCGTGACGAGTCGGAAAAGGATGGGCCGATCGTGGCAAGGGTGATGAACACGATCCTGAAACCGACCAACTACTCGCCGCTCCAATAGTGCTGCCCACGCTTCGTTGGGCGGGGCAGGACATGCCCAACGGCTAGACCTGCCATACGAGGGGGATTTTTCCCCTCATCCTCACCTTCTCCCTCCAGGGGAGAAGGGAGCAGATCGGGTCTCCTCTCCCTGTGGCAGAGAGAGGATTGAGGTGAGGGTCGGTAATAGGGGACCTGTGCTTTTGTCCTTGGTCCCCTCAGCAAGCCCGCTCCGCTAGACGCCTATGTTGGCCGAGCGCGCCAGTAGACCCATGCGGTCCTGGGGCGTGAGGTAGGGCTGTATTTGCTCTATGAACTTTGCCATCGTTTCCTCGACTGTGGCACTGGTCGTGTCCAGTATGAATTTCCCTGGAATCAGCGACCTTTCGTACTCCTCGCGGAAGCGTCGCGACACCATCTCGATGTCCTTCTCGGGCACGACACCCAGGGTGTCGGGGTTGGCCTTCATGCGCTCCCGAATCACCTCAGGCGAAGCTTCGAGCAGCACCAAGGCCGACTGCGGGACGTTGGCTGCAAGCCGCTTTTCGATGTGGGCCGCGACCACACGCCGGTCGCCGGGCTCTCCATCGCCGCCGTAGCCGTAGTACAGCGGGCCGTAGACGAGGTCTTCGATGTGGTACCCGACCACTACGGCGGGGTCCTCGGTCAGAGATGAAGGCGTGTGGTAGTAGAGGGCGTAGCGCATGAGCAGTTCGGCCACGGCTGGGCTTGCCTGTTGCACCTGCCCCTTTTCCTCCTCGGTCAGCAGTGTCAGGTTGGTCTCATGAGGGGGGTGCCCGGAGATGTGGGGCATCTTCCAGTGGTCGTGAAGCATCAGTCTACGGCCCAGGGTGTCGACGGACCAGTCGTAGATGGCATTCCCGAGGGTCGTCGTTCCGGTGTACTCGCAGCCGATTACCGCGATTCTCATTGGTTTCCTCCGACTGCAAGGGCCTTGCGGGCAAGCATTCGCATCCGGTCCGTATCGGTGAAAAACGGTTGCAACTGGACTACGAGCTGATCCAGGGTTTCCGCTGGCGTGGAATCGCTGGTGTCCAATTCGATCTTTCTGGCGAACAGGGACGCTTCAGCCTGTGTCTCGAAGGCCTCCAAAACAGCGTCAATGTCGTCGTACTTGAGAACGCCGAAGGTGCGCCGCTCATCGCGTATGCGCTTCGCGATGACCTTCGCGGACGCCTTCAGGTAGACGAACACCGTTTCCGGCGCGCGCTTGAGAAATTGCTCCTCGATATATCGCGCATACCTAGCACGGGGTCCGCCCTGGGGCTCGTCCTGGCCGCCGTAGTCGAAATAAAGGGGACCGTAGACGGTATCATCGAGGTGGAAACCGGCCAGTATCTGGTCGGTGAACTCCCCGGCGTCCCCGAAGTGCATGACCAGGCTCTGGCGCTGGAGCATCTCCTTCAACTTCGGGCTCAGTCCGAGCACGGTCTGTCTATCTGTGTCGCTGAGACTCGGAGAGGGCCCCGAGCGGTAGCACTCTATATCAGGAAACTTCCAGTGGTCGTGGACAGGGAACTCTCCACCGATCGTGGAGCCGGCCCAGGCGCTGATCCCGGTCGCCAGCGTCGTGGTCCCGGAGTACTCGATGCCGCAGATTATTAGTCTCACGTCGTCTCCTATGCCGCAGATGTGCGGGTACATTTACCAGGAAGGCGGCCAAGAGTCAACGGCGGGATGCCGTGGTATCATGCCTGCTGTCATACAGGTGGACCGCACAATGGAGGGCTGTTTTATGGA
>CAJWER010000128.1 GCA_913030785.1 uncultured Chloroflexota bacterium
TCCTCGGAAAGTGTTGCAGATGCCGATACAACGCCAGGCGCTGGCTCCGGCGTACTGGTAGGGGCAGGCACCGCCGTCGCCGTTTGGCCAGCCGAAGCGGACGTATCGTCGTCCGAGCCTCCGCATGCCAGAGCAACTAATGCCACAGCCACCGCCAAAATATAGACCTTCAAGTCGAACCTGAATCGCCTGGTCAAATCGCTACTCCTGTTTGGTCTCGCCCATAATGCTGGAAAGGGCATATGCGCGGTAGCTACCCTTATATGCAGGGCTCCATGCCTCGAGCCGCCATAGTTCCTCGCCATCTCGATCAACCTCCACCACCACTCGAGGCGTCGTGTTGAAGTTCACCAGCGTGTTGCCGTTTTTGAGGCGGTAAGCGCCTCCCCTGGTGCGAGAGAACAGGTCGGGGCTGGGCCGGTACTCCCAGACCTTTGTCGCCGCCATATCGTACTCGCTCAGGGAGAACTCAACGACCCTGGTATACTCGCCACCCTCATCCTCAGGACGGCCCTGCCCGTTGTCGAACAGCAATATATTGCCGTTCGACAGCTCCGATGCCGTATGGGGAAGATAAAACCGGTCATCTGGGGTCGCAAATTTGTATACGCCGTTCGGGCCTCCAAAAACCCACTCGACATGCTGCAGGTCAGGCGAAATAGATATCACCTGATCAAGAGTCTTGACCGACAACACGTAATTGCCACGGGGTCCTATTTGTAGTGAATTGGCATTCCACCAACGGATGATCTCGCCCTCACGCTCAGGCTGGCCAGGGACCCCATAGAAGGGCACCGTCTCCCAGGTGAGCCGCACATCCGTCGAGAACATGTCGAAGGCATTCCATACCTCGCGGCTGGTTCCAGTCTTCCGGTCCCAGATTCGGATCGAATCGCCCTCGACCAGTACCTTCTCCTCGCCGCCGTTTGCCGAATCGTCTATTTCCTTATATATACGTGCCAGATACATAACTGCGCGGTCTGCAAGTAATAACTGATCATGATGCGGCAGCCCGTCGATGTCGCCGTAAGACAGGTTGTCCACGATCTCGCCCAGGGGCGTGATCTCCCTTATGCAACACGGGCGACGGTTCCGACCCATATAGTAGACCAGGTTGTAGTCGTCCTGCTGGCGGACGGCGTTGATTGCATAGGGCTGGTCGGCCACGAGATTGGGGCTTGCGTAGTACCAAACAATGTTGGCGTCGCTGTCCAGCGCATAGATGTACGAGCCCAAGACATCTTCGTAGTCGAGTAGCAAAAGCTCGGATGTCGAAGAACCCTCGGTGCTGTGCTCGATGGTCGCCAGAGCTTCAGGTAGCTTGCCTGTTTTAAAGGTGCCGGACGATACCTCTGACAGCTTGCCTCCGGAACCGAGGGCAAACGCGTCGTAGGAGTACTCGGTGTCCGGACGTAGCCTCGCGACGGGAACAACATGGTCCTTCGACGAGGCCACCGTCGCGGTGCGGAACCGCCCCGCATCCCTATTTTCGTACTCGACATAGACCTGCGCGGCTATATCGGTGCGTATTCGGACCTCGACTATCAGCAGGTTGCCCTCCGTGACACTGGCTTCCGTCTCCAGGATCACCGGCAGCGCCAATGGTTCGCCCGTACTCGGCTCCCCGTCCTCAGACGTCGTCCTCGCCTCGACCGTCGCGCTGACTGCCGCTACAACAGTCGCGTCGACATCGACCGGCTCCCCACCATCCCCACACGCGGCCAAGGCCAGTAGTGAGGCGATAATAGAGGCCAGTGCGATCCAGCGCGAGAACCTATCAATTCTCATCTAGATACTTCCTATTGACTCGTAGCCAAGCGCATACTTGGAATTTCGGGTGACTCGGAGCGGAAGTTCGTTCGTCACTTCCTTGATACGCTCCCACTCGTCCAGCGGCCCTTTCACCTCGACTACCAAGCTATATCGCCGGGGAGCTCGTCTGACAAAGTTGGGCCGAGCCGAGAACCGCTGATCGTAGACATCCTGGTTGTAGTCAATCGTAATGCGAAGTTTCCCGCTCCTATCCTCGTAATACTCCCTGTGATATCGGTTTACGAGGACCGGGACGAGGTCGACGCCTATCTCCGCCCTCATCCAACCGGGCACAAATCCAACCAATTTGGAGACGATTGCAGGCCAGGTTGCTCCCGCACGCAACTCAAGAGGCTCTACCAGGGCATGCCTCAGCTTCCAATTGGCCCGATCACGCTTGCGCTTGACCTCGAGCACGGCGGAGACGGCGTCGGTCTGCTCCCCATACCAGCGGAGCCGGACCTTGCGGCGCTCGCTGAATCCCTCGACGCTATCGTCCAACCACTGCAAGTCATGGGTATCCATATAGAGGTTGTTAACGACGCGAGGAGGAAACGATTCCGAGAAGACACCCCTGTGGGTGCGTATCCATGACCTGACATGGGAAAGATCGGAATCTGGCGACACGAGCTTGACCTCGTAGCGCCACTCCTGTGCGCGAATTGGCGGCCGCCCTTCTTGCATCTGAAGCGTCGTCATGGCCTATTAGGCAATGGCGGGAGAGCGCTACACAACTGGAGCACTACTCTGCTCGATAAAGGTAATGGTCGTGGCATCCGGCAGCGCCTCTTTCAATGCGCTCATCGCCTTAGCGACAGCCTTATCGTTGTTGCACCTCACGTATAGGGTCGCCTGAACGAAGTCGCTCCCTACATCGAGACGCCGAAGGTCAGCGCTCTGGACGTAGGGGTCCAGCAGCTCCGTTATTCTTTCGAAGTTCACCTGATCGTCAAGATCATCTCCCTTGACGTCTATATTCACGTAGAGGTTGCGTTTTTTGTCTCGCGACCAAAGCAGCAATCTCGCTGTCATTACAAACAGAATTACTGTGGCCGCAGCGACAGTGGGCCATGTCTGACCCGCCCCTAGGCCGATGCCAACGCCGATGGCTACGAACAGGTACGCAAGCTCTTCCGGCTCCTTGATCGGGGTCCTGAAGCGGACGATGGACAGGGCGCCCACGAGTCCCAAAGACAAGGCAATGGATGACTTGACGACCGAGATGATCAGTACGATGGTCAGCGTGATGATCGGCATCGCGTAGGCCGCCTGGGTGCGGCTGGTCATTGTTCGCCCAAACCGGAGATAGTGCCAGGCCAGGATCGAGGAGAGCACGGTCCCGACGATCAAGCCGATGAGGAGGTCTTTCACTTCGACGGTAAAGATGTCTGTACTAAAGGTAGGCACGGTGCCTCGATTTAAGGGGCGCGACGAGCGCCAGATTTGTTGCTTGCATATTATGGCATACCTGTATGCCCGGGTTGCAACAGGAATCACGGCGCGCCAATCGGGAATTCAAACGCATACCCACCGAACACCAGCTAGGGTGCGAATAGGTCGCTCGCCCGCTGGTATTTGCTACGGTTCCCACCTGATGTGCGGATGTCCATGGACGCGAACACATCTCCGACCACCCCGCGGATCCTCTGTTGATCTTCAATGAATGCGTCGCGGAGCCGGGAAGCTGAAGCACTCCCCCCACTGGCAATCACCTCATCGAGCCTGGTCGAGACGTTGCGCTCGAATTCAATCTCAATCTCATAGAAGGTTCCCACCGAACGCGGTCGCGGAATGTTCCCGAGCCTGGCTACCTCAAGATATTCCATATATCTAGGACCGTCATAGACGACGGTCCTATCCAGGGACAGGATGAATGCCTGTTCTGGATTGGGACCACTTCCATAATCCGTAACCATGTTCATATGTAGTCTGGTTCTGCTAGACACCGCTACTAAAGTGACCTTGAGGTCGATCTGGCCTGACAATCCGGTTTCGTCGAGAGCACGCGCGAGCAAGGCCCCGGGCGTAGTGGGCGAATCTTCAAACAGGCCGATCAACGCTATTGGTAGAACGTCGTCCAAGGGCCAGGGAGCAGGTGGCGGGAGTCTGCCCTCCGAAAACGGGGACGCCTCGACTCGGAATTCCAGACGAGATTCGTTCGAAACGCTAAACCCGTCGCCCTGTTCCTCCCTATCCACCTTGGCCTGTACCTCGGCCCGAAAAGGGAAGTGGCGCCTCACCGTCGGTGCAGCCTCGTGACCATCTAGTCCATCGGCGTTGTCAAAGCGATACCTCAGACGCAGGGCGATCGCGTTATCAAGCAGGACGTCGTCCTGTGAATCAATGTAGAAATCCCGCATCACGATCTGGGTTGACTCGGCATCGACCTCGTATGCATTCCCAGTCAGGCCCGGTACAGCCCATCGGCGTCTGGCCAGATCCTCTATTAGGGCGCTGGATACACTGGACTGTGCCTCTCGGAGCCAGTCATTGTTCAGGTCAGTTAGGTCTGGCGGAACTTCCAGGGTGAGCTTGAATTCGCGCTCGGCCCGGGGCGGAGTCCCAACGGGCGACCTCGATTGCAATCCGTCTATAGAGAACTGGGCTTCAGGAGAGTCTGGAGAGGCGTACAGCAGAATCGCCGCCAGCGCAAGGACAATTACAGCCGCGACTACCCCAATGGCGCGCCAAAGATCGATTCTGGTCAATGTACGCTCATGCATGGGACTACTAAACGTCGATCAATCACTCGGTGTCCTTCTCACGGATATATCAGCCTTCTCAGTGGGGAATGCGGGCATGAGATCATGCAACTCCATTATCGAGGAACACACGTTCACATGGATTGCGCCGGCAGCGATGATCATGGTGATTGAGAATGCGGGCTGTGTGTGCCGACACAGAACACCTGGCTGACCACTAGGCGAGGCAGCCCTTCGTACGCGTCATTGTGGTCGAACCGTGTTCCGACGACCTTCCTGTAACCAGGCACCAAAGTCTCTCTTGGCCCTGCGGAATAACGGCTTGGAGAAACTTCGCACCAGGAACGCCATCCCCACCGCAGCCAAAGAACCAAGTACATCAACGATGTAGTGGTTCCCCGTGACGACAATCGATATCAACATCAACACAAGATAGCAGACCATCACTAGCTTTAGGATTGGTCCTCCACCGCCCCGCAAGAAATACAGAGACACGACAAACGCCAACGCGAAATGTAGGCTCGGCATCGCCGCGTACGGATTATAGAGGAAAGTTTCGGCGGTCGCGTGGTACTCATCGAGACCATAATTCCACATTGTGTCAACGATCCCAAGACTGGACACCAGACGCGGAGGGGCCAGCGGGTAGAGCTCATAGCTCACGAGGGCAACACCAAGGGTTATCAGCGCCACCGTCCGGTACACATAGTATGCCTCGCGGTTTTTCATGTAGAGATAGACTGCGATCGGTAGGACGACCGGCCAGTAGCCCAAGATATAGAACCAATTGAAGACGTGGACGGCGGACGAGAGGTTGTTCAGGAACCAGTCTTGCAACAGACCTTCTCTTAGAAGGCCCGTCACTCTCTCCAATTCGATTATGTCCAAGGCATTGTCGTGGGCTGGCAACACCTGGTTTTCGTAGACCTGCCCCCTGCCCAACGTGTACAAAGCATACGCGACGGACAAAAGAAACAATTCCATCGCAACTTGCAATGTGGAGGATTTCTTGATCCAGATTTGGTTCAGCTTCTGCAAAGTAGAAGCGACGTTTCGGGTCAATCTGCCATCCCGAAACAATGATGCGTCCCGGGTGGCCTTGCTACCTCCGAAGAACGATCGTGGATCCCTCAGAACGGACCCTCCATAGCCTCAAGGTGTCCGGAGCCGATCAAGCGCCACCCGCTGCAACGCCATCCTAGTCAGAGTTTAGACTCCCGTCAAGCATTGCGTCCGGTTCGCCCTGCAGCCAAAATCAACGCCGCAGCTTATCGACATGCGCTCGCCCAACCACGCACCATTTGGACACGGGGAGGACGTGACATTCAGGGGTTCTTGACATGCGACCAGATCGAGACGTCCTCCGACTCAGGATGCACAGATACTCCGAAATCCGAGGGAGCGGGATGCACGTGGACGGTATGACAGGGGAGCGTCTAACTTTGGATGTACCCCGGCAAAGAATTAAGGAGGGGATAATTCGCGAGTCAAACGGCTATATTTCGAAGACCTCATAATCTCCAGTTCCTTCAAGGCACCTCAGCTAGCCAAGTCTTGACAGCACATCATAGACGTGATAATTATATAGCGCTACGCGGCAATCGCGGCAGTTTTCTGGCCGCGTTACGTTTGTTCAAGAGGTCCCAGGAGGTAATTGATTATGTGGTCCAAAGTCCCGAATTTGAGGCTTTTGCTTGCGATGGGCGTCGCTTTGATGCTTGTTGCTGCGCTGGCCTGCAGTTCTGACGACGAAGAAGCCGATGCGCCTTCGGATGATACCGGAGCCGCATCGTCCCCGTCTTCTGATGACACGTCGGCATCTGATGATTCGAGCGACGACACGACAGCCGCCGCTTCGGATGATGAGGACGACTCGAGCGACGACACTACAGCCGCCGCCTCGGATGATAAGGATGACTCATCCGACGAGGTCGTGGTTGAAGCTGGCTTCGACAACGCGTCCTACAAGGGCAACGGTGGTTCTTTCGCATGGACCGGCGCTGCGCCCACGACGTTCAGCGAGGCCCCGAGTCTGGCCGCGCTCGTCAAGGCTGGCTCCCTGCCGGCCGTCGAGGACAGGCTGCCAGACGCCAGCGACGTATTCGTGGTGGCGCCTATAGATGCCATCGGCGAGTACGGCGGCACCTGGCGCCGTGCGTTCACCGGCCCGAACGACGGGCAGAACGCCGACCGGATCATGATGGACGAGGACATCAAGTTCGACTTGGACGGCGTCACCATCATCCCCAACATCGCAAAGGCTTGGGATGTGAGCGACGACGGTATTGTCTACACGCTCACGCTGCGCAAGGGTATGAAGTGGTCCGATGGCGCGTCCTTTACCGCCGACAACTACATCTGGTGGTTCGAGAACGTACTTACCAACGAAGAGATCAACCCTGGCCGCAACAAGGCGCTCGGTTGGTCCGGCTACAATGTCGAGACCATTCGCAAGGTTGACGAGACCCACGTCCAGTACGTCCTGCCCTCGAAGGCCGACGGATTCCTGGACCAGCTGGCTACCTACCGCATTGGCGGATTCACCCTGCACGGACGTATCGGTGACGGCGACTACGGCCCGTCCCACTACATGGAGCAGTTCCACAGGGACTTCGCTTCTGACCAGGCCGCCTACGACAAGATGGTAACCGACGCCGGTTTCGAGAGCTGGCCGCTGTTCTTCAAGGAGAGGTCCAACCCCCTCCGGAACACCGAGCTTCCAGTAGTATCGCCTTGGCGCGTTACCAGCCCGATCACCGAGCAGATTTACGAGTGGGAGCGCAACCCGTACTACTGGGGCGTTGACCCAGCGGGTAACCAGCTTCCGTACATCGACAAGATCTCCATGATCCTGACCGGCGACAAGGAGGTCCTGAACCTCAAGGCTATCGCTGGTGAGATCGACTTCCAGCACCGCCACATTGACATGGCAAAGGTGCCTGTCATCCGTGAGAACGCTGACAAGTGCGAGTGCACGGTCAAGTTCTGGCCGTCGCCAGGAGGCGCGCAGGGCGGACTGACTATCAACTTGACCTACGGTCTGGGCGGCACGACAGAGAACCCCCTGACCTACGACGTGGATCCTGAGATACAGAAGTGGCTGACCAACAAGGACTTCAGGATCGCGCTATCAAACGCCGTTGACCGCCAGCGGATCAACGAAGTCGTGTTCCTGGGTCTGGGCCAAAACATGCAGGGCGGCTTCATCAAAGGCCACGCCTTCTACCCTGGTGACGAATATGCCACGAAGCACCAGGAGGGCGCTGGTAAGGCCAACGAGATTCTAGACGGCCTAGGCTTGACAGCGAAAGACGGCGATGGCTTCCGACTGAGGACAGACGGCTCCGGCGACCCGCTGCTCTTTGAGCTGTCCTACATCGCCAACTACTTCATCGATTACGAGTCCATTGCCGAACTGACCAAGGAAGACTTCGATAAGATCGGTATCAAGACCTTCCTGAAAGCCGAGGACGTTAAGCTCTACGCCGATCGCCGAGCCAACAACGAC
>CAJWER010000129.1 GCA_913030785.1 uncultured Chloroflexota bacterium
TGTTTGTGCTAAGGCGCGAGATGGGCTCCACCAGTTCAATGGGCATGACGCCGTAGCCGGCTCTCCACCCGGTCATCGCATAGGTCTTGGAGAAGCCATCGAGGATGATGGTCCGTTCCAGCATTCCCGGAAAGGCCGTGATGCTGTGGTGCTCGCCCTCGTACAGGAATCGGCTGTAGATCTCGTCTGAGAGTACGACCAGGTCGTGCTCTCGGGCCAGCTTGGCGAGTGCTTCGAGGTCGTCCTTTTCGACGATGCTCCCGCAGGGGTTGTTGGGCGAGTTGATAATCATCATCTTGGTGCGTGGCGTGATCTGGGAGGCGACCTCTTCCACGTTGACCGCGAAGTCACGCTCGGCGAGCAGTTTCATGGGGACGGGCACGCCGCCAACGAAGTTGATCATGGACTCGTATATGGGAAAGCCGGGGTTCGGGTAGAGTACCTCGTCCCCCTCGTCGACCAGCGCAAGTATCGCAAAGAACATGATGGGCTTGCCGCCCGGGGTGATCACGACGTTGTCCCCTGTGACAGGGATGTTTCGTGTCGTGGCGATCTCCTTGGCGATGCTGGTCCTAGCCTCATTGAGCCCGGGAGACGGGCCATAGTGGGTGTAACCGCTCCTGAGGGCATTTGCGCCAGCCTCAATGATATTTTCAGGTGTGTCGAAATCGGGCTCACCGATCTCGAGGTGGATGATGTTTCTGCCCTCTGCCTCAAGCCGCTTGGCCTTGGCCAGGACCTCGAAGGCGGTCTCAGTACCAAGGCGCCCCATCCGCTCGGCTAGTTTCATTCGTTCGCTCCTACATACAGTGGTGAAGATCTATTTGTCCGTCTCGCCCAATTTCCAGTAGGAAACAGGATAAACTATCGCTGGAGTCGCGTGGAATTCAGGCTCAACAGTCCTTAGATTCAAGGGCCAGATGGCGCTCGTCCCCGCCCCCACCTTGTGCATGTGGCGCCCGATGGTGCAAGTATACCGAAGCTGCGGACGTTGGGGAAGGTTGGGGTGCCGTTGTGATAGAATCCGATATCTGACACCGTACACTTCACGGGGAGAGGACGTCTCGATATGAAGGTCTTTTTGGGGACGCCGCGCGGCTTTTGTGCGGGGGTTGTTAGAGCCATTGATGTGGTCGAAATAGCCCTCGAACGGTTCGGGTCCCCCGTCTACGTGAAACACCAGATCGTCCACAACCCCTACGTCGCAAACTCCCTCGAAGCCAAGGGCGCGATCACCGTGGAGGATGTCGAGGACATCCCCGAGGGCGCCACGGTGGTATTCTCGGCCCACGGCTCTCCGCCTGAAGATTTCCAAAAAGCCGCCTCACGGAACCTGCACGTTATCGATGCTACGTGCCCCCTTGTGACCAAGGTGCACAACGAGGCCCACAAATATGCGAAGGAAGGTCGTAGACTGATGCTGGTCGGGCACCGTGGTCATCAGGAGGTCAAGGGATCGATGGGCCAGGAGTCCATGCACCTTGTTGATGACGGCGAGTCGACCGATTTACCGGACTGGAATCCAGACATCCCAGTCACAGTGCTGACCCAGACCACCCTTTCGGTGGACGATACTCAGCAAGCGATCGACGAGATACGCGGCCGCTTCAAGGACGTCGTAGTACGCAACGACCTGTGTTATGCGACGACCAACAGGCAGTCCTCTGTCAAGCAACTATGTCGCGTCGTCGACGTTGTGCTCGTCATTGGCGCCCCTGAAAGTTCGAATTGCAACCGTCTGCGCGAGGTGGCTCAGGCTCACGGCGTGAGGTCATACCTGATCAACGGGCCCGAGGACCTAGACATGAAATGGCTCGAGGGCGTGGATAATGTCGGTATTACATCTGGCGCGTCGACCCCTGAGCTGTTGGTGGACGCGGTGATACAGGCTATTGATCCGGATGAAGTGAGCCTACTGAAGGGCGCGGAGGAAGACGTCAGCTTCGTTTTGCCTGTCGAGTTGAGGCCTATTCCGGGGAAGACGACCTAGATGCGGTATGACGTCATTGTCGTAGGCGCTGGGCCTGCGGGAAGCACAACCGCTCGAGAGTGTGCTGCGCGGGGTCTGAGCGTGATTCTGCTCGACAGGGCGGAGTTCCCTCGTGACAAGCCATGTGGTGGCGCTGTCACCGTGAGAGCGCTTGACCTGCTGCCATTTGACATCACCCCCGTTGTGGAACGCGCCATCTCGTCCGTGCACTTCACCACGCGTCAGAGCAAGGGCTTTACGCGTCGCTCGTCGGAGGATCTGGTGTTCCTGACCCAGCGCTCAAAGCTCGACGCGTACCTTGTAGAGCGTGCGGTGGAGGCCGGTGTAGAGCTGCGAGAGGGTTTTCAGGTGAAGGTGGTCGAGCGGCACAAGACCCACGTTGTCGTGGGGAACGGCGGTCACCTCGTAGAAGGGACCACGCTGGTGGCTGCGGACGGGGCCAACGGCACTACTGCCAAGCTCGCAGGTATTAGCGTGCAGGTGAGGCAGCACATCGCCCTTGAGGGCAACATCACTCCGCCGAGCGGAGTACCCGATCGTTGGCAAGACATAATTGGTCTGGACGTGGGCGGCATGGAGGGGGGGTACGGCTGGATATTCCCCAAGGGGGACCATGTCAACATTGGCCTGGGGGGCTGGAAGCACGTTGGCTCAACGCTTCGGGAGAGGCTTGATGGGCTGGTCCGCTACTACGGTTTAGATCCCAAGGAAGTATGGGGCCTCAGAGGGCACCATCTGCCGATGCGCAGGCGAGGTTCGACCCTGGCGGACGGGAATGTTCTATTGGTTGGCGATGCTGCCGGACTGGTCGATCCTGTGACCGACGAAGGGATCCACTCGGCCATCTGGAGTGGGCGGGCGGCAGCGGGTCACCTGGCCGAGTATGTAGCTGGTGAGGTGGTCGACCTGGCGGCGTACGGCCGAGAGGTCGAGCGTGACCTTGCTCCGGACCTCGTGGCGTCACGGCAGTTTCATGACCTACTCCACCTCTCGCCCACACTCTATCTCTGGGTGGAGCGGCGCACGTCTATCATCTGGCGGCTAACCTGTCGCATCCTCCGAGGAGAGCAGACCTACGCCGCTGTGATGGGGAAACATACCTTCATCGCATTTGTCATAGGCTTCGTTTCTGACCTGATAAGTGTCACACCTGTACTCCGAAGGATGGCGGGTCTGCGTGACGCTTCTCCTCCCGAGCGGTTCTTTCGCCGCCGTCGTTCCGTGGGCGCCGCGCGTCCCAGTTTGGGGCAAGGCTCAGAGCTGTCTGATCGTTGACGTGGTGTTGCGCACCCTAGTTTTGGGCAGAGCGTTATAGCCTTAAGTCGCATGTCGAGGTCCCTGTACCCCCTGTCCCATTTCCCACCGAAGAGCCCAAAATATCAGAGAGAGGTGTTGCGTGGAGATACGGCTGGAGAGCCTTTTGGACGGTGCGCGCAGGGCGAGAGGGACCGCCGTGGTCATCGACGTCTATAGAGCGTTCACTACTGCCGCAGTGGCGTTTTCGAGGGGCGCCGAGGCCATTATCATTGTGGCCGAACTTGAGAGGGCGCTGGACCTCAAAAAGCAGGGCGCTGCCGCGTTTGCGTTTGGAGAGGTTGACGGGTTCATGCCGGACGGGTTCGACTATGGCAATTCGCCCTTCGAGCTGTCCACTGCCGATGTTGAGGGCAAGACTCTGGTCCAGCGAACTTCTGCGGGCACGGTTGGTGTTGAGGCTGCAGCGGCAAACTCCGAGCGCACATTCGCGGCCTCTCTCGTGACAGCGCGGGCGACCGCTAGCGTGATTGCCGCTGAGGGGCCCGAGCTGGTCACGGTGATCGCGATGGGGGATGCTGGGAAGTTTCGGACTGACGAGGACGAGCAGTGCTCCCTCTACATAAGGGGCATGCTTCAAGGGATGACCCCCGATCGCGATGCTGTTGGCTCACTGGTCTTGTCCGGAGAGCAGTCGCGCAAGTTCGACAATCCGACGCGACCGCATCTATACACCCAAGACAGAGATATGGCCCTCGAAGTCGACAGCGTTCCATTCGCTGTCGCGGTTGAGCGGGAGGACGGGCTGCTGGTGGCACGACCGGTCTCTCCCTAGTTACCTTCAAGGTTGGCCCTGCCGGCGGAGTCTTTCGTCGCGTCTAAAGCTGCTGTACTATTGGGTCGAAATTCGGCCTCCATCGCTCTTGCGTAGCTGCGGGCCAACGGGAGCAGGCGCTTGATCTTGGTTTCCCTGCTTGCACTCGGTACTGCCGCCGCCGCTGCTGCCGCGATCGCCCTCCTGGTATCTGGCAATCCCGCACACGCGGAGCCGCCGGAGGGAATGGTCGAGTTCCAGTACGGTAACTGTTTCGCAGTCGTGTCGGTTGAGGCGGGAGCGTCCGCGTTCTTTTACGTCAGTGATCCCGGCTTGGCGACCGTCTGGCCGGGGAGCGCCACGTGGGCGGAGTTGCCGGCGAGCGTTCCTGCCAACTCCTGGTGGAGCCTGATCACGGGAGTACCCCATCCAGGCGTGTTTGGCATTCTCGCGGATGGATATTCGACATCATCTCCTGTACTAACGCCCCTCTCCTCAGTGCCTACGGTGAGGGTTCTCGGCGGTGGATGCAGGTGCTGGCAAATTCGCCCTTTTGAACGACGTCGAAGCGCCTAGCTCTGTGCTGGTTGAGTTCGACTTCGACATCGTCGACCAACACAACCCGGATGAGCGGCGTGTGCAGGTGGTCAGCGGGGCGGATCCGGAAGGGGAGTGTCTTTCGCTTGCGGAGGTAGTCAGCGGCAGCGATGCTAGTCCAAGTCCGAAATCCCATCTGTTCCGCGGCGAGGTGCTTCTCAGCGTAGAAGCGGCCTCTTTAGGCGAGGGGGATGGTGCGGTCCGGGTCCAGCCAGGGGACACCGTCACTGTCACGTACTACGAGCATGGTGGATTTGAGGTGCTGTCGACTCACGAAGTATCGGTCGGGTTCGCTGGGGGCGACTTGCCGGTGGGAGGCTCGTTGGCGCTCCTGGCGGCGGCTATTGACTACGCGGCGGCGCGGGTATGGGGTTTTCGGTATTCCGGTGGGGCGGACTAGCACCGATGATGATGGTCGAAAGGTACTCCCCGGCTAGGCCCGTTCCTCGTCCTTGCGCCCGACATCGCTCGTCATACTCGATATAGCGGTGGCGATGGTGTTTTTGAAGACTGTTGCCGTGATGGCTACGATGGAGATGAGCGCCAGCGTTATCGCTGAAGTTCGGATGCCTGACGAGAAATCGTTTACAACGGATTCGGCCATATCGAAGCCCTTATCAAACGCCAGACGTGATGTGGACGGGAGCTTCGTATCGGCGTCCTCGTTTATTTCCTGAATCGCCTCTTCCCGCTGATCGTCCAACTGGCCTGATGTGACGGTCCCATAGACCGGTCCAAAGGCCATGACGAGTATCGCCGAGGTAACCAGTAGGAAGGACGCGCCATAGATCAAGCGGCCCCACCAGTCCCTGCCGCCCAGGAAGCCGATTACAACGAGAAGCAATACCAGGGGAAGGTAGAAAATCCATTGGTTATTGCGAGTCCAGCTCATCCAGCTGCGACTCAGGTCCAGGATATCGATAGCAGTTTCTGGGATGAAGAGCAGTTCTATGCGAGGAGGATCCAGCGGTGTTGTTGGGTCAACGGCGACACCGACACCGACTTCGTTGTTGAGTTTGCCCAGGTCGCGCCTGAAGTCGATATGAGTGTATGTGAATCCGTCGCTCAGAAAAAAGCGAACGTCGTCGACGCGATCGCTAATCTGCTCGTGATAGATGGAGGGACACAAGGTTCCCTCAGGCCTGGGCCGCACCAGATCCCTTTCCGTGTAAACGCACCCGTCTCGGAGGAATCCTCTGAACTTGTCCAGTAGCTCGACGTTGTCTCCCGCGCCAGCCACATTGAGGGCCGAGATGATACGGGTTTCGCTGAAGCTGACCATGTTGGGGACCGGACCGAGTACCGAGCGTTGTACCGTGTCTCCAATGTCAATTCCGGACATCTCAATCAGCTCGTCCAGAGCGACGTTGGGTGGTGCACAGGCGGGCAAAACACCGGCGCCGCCCCGAGTTGCTGCCACCGCTTCTGCCACGGTCCGGCACGCGGGCAATTCGTCGATTAGGTTGGCCAGCTTCTCTTCCACCATGTCCACTATGATGTCGCTGGCCAGGCGCTTGTTTTCGACCAGGAATATATCCACGGAGAACGAGTCGGTCTTGCCTGCCAGGTACGGGGCAGCCTCGTCAATGACCAGATCAACCTGCTCTTCCACCCACTCAGTCGGCGCTACCTCGCGCAGCGCGCCCAGAATCTCCGCTTCGGTTACGGAGACGCCAAAAGTTAGATCCGCGGTTGTTCCAAGGCTGTCCACGACAATGGGCTCAATAACCTGGTCATACAGGAGATCTGCTGCATCCATTTCTCTGAGGATGGACTTGACCTCGACAAGAGCGATATCGATTCTGTCGGAGAGGTTGATGCCGACTTCGAAGGTTTCCGACTCTCCGATCATGTACGTCATGACCTCGTCGAGGGTATCCTCGACCAGTTGCAGTACCCAATCGGCAGGTACAATGCGTTGGGCGGCCTGCACGAGCTGGTCCGGCGATGCCTCAGCACCGAGGGGGAGCTCAACTTGCACCGCGTCCCGAATCTCAGGCTCCACAGTCTCGTCGAAAAGGAGGATGTAGGCGTCGGCCTCTCCAAGTAGAAGCTTGATTTCGTCGACTATTGTGGCGACCTGCTCGCCGGCTCGGAGTGTCAGCTCGAATTCGTCACGTTCTGCTGTCAGATAGCCACCAACCTGGTCAAAGGACTGCTCTACCAGATCCTGGATGTACTCCGGCGGCACCGCCCGGTTGATGGCCTCGACGATGCGCTCCGTCGATAGGCCGGAGGTCTTTATCGGGTTTTCGTCGAGGGAGAACTCGGATGGAGGCAAATCACGGGCTTCGTCCAGTGCGGAAGTCAGCAGATCGTTGAGGGCGAACTCGTAGAGGTCGGCCTCCGCGAATTGCTCGGTGTAATAGCTGGGCTTGAGGAAGGTGTCGCTGACCTGCAATGTGAAGAGGGTTAGCAGGAGCAGGACTAGAAGAAGTAGTCCCAAAGGTATAGAGATTATTCGGCCAATCCAGATCATGCCATGTACTTTAGCCAACGAATACCCCAAAGGCAACGGGTGGAGGCACGTGATTTTGGAGGTCACTGTTCGATTCGCATACGTTAATCTGATGAGTTGCGCCGCGATCACCACGTATCTGGTACAATGCGCCGGCTTTTGCGTGTACTATCCTCGGTCACGCATGAATTCGAGCAAGGAGGCCATCACAATGCAGGATTTGCAAATAGATGCTGGAGTGACCCGCGAAAACGGGCTGCATGGCGTCGGCCTTCAGCCGATGGGTGGGGGCGTGTCGGGCTAGAGTTGTGGCGCGGGGATACACTCCCCGACGAATTCAATAGCCTGACCCGGTGGTGTCGCACCGGGGACTCCCAGTCTACCGAAGCTTGGCCGGCAACTGATGGCGTTTTGCGGCGCTGTCTCCAGCCCAGGAGCACAATGCCTTGGCGACCCATGCTACCCGTTTGCCCGAATACACGCGCACAATAAAGATTCAGGTATGGAGAGTTGGAGGATGTATGCCTGACATAACGCCACAGGTAAGATCGCGGGGTACACCGAGGTGTTCTGGCTCGCCTCACGACCCGATCTCCTGGGTCAAGGCGACACCGGGGTCTTCCCGGAATACCGCAATCGAGGCCTGGGCCGGTAGTATGAAGGCGGTGATGATGGAGAAGGTGTTGTGGGACCGGCCACAGGTGACGCAGGTTCGCACCTACAACGCGGAGAGTAACGCACCGATGTTGTCTATCAACCGGGAGATGGGATTCAAGCACGTCCTGACGGCCTATGACTGGCAAGTCGATGTGGACCGGGTCTTCGAGTACCTGGACAGTCGGCACCGGTAGGCTTTAAACGGCTATTGGCGAGGGATCGTCTAGGTCGTTCTGCC
>CAJWER010000130.1 GCA_913030785.1 uncultured Chloroflexota bacterium
TTGCCCGCCTCGGGTTATGGCCTCTATGGCATGACGGGTGGCGTCTGGGAATGGTGTGGTCAGGACCCTTCCGATTCGGGAGGTCAACGCACATTGAAAGGTGGAGCCTGGAGGATGGTGAACCCAGAGGAGCGTGCCGACTGCGTCTCCAGGCTGATGATGTCGGCGGACAAGGAGGGGGCAACACCCTTCGGATTCAGATGTGCGGGTGACGTGGAGTAAGCGTCGGTTCGTGCCAACCCGTCCCCGGGGTACAAGATCTCCTGGGGACTCACAAGGAGAGAGTTCCATGAGATACATACTGCCGGCAGTGCTCATTTCCACTGTGATGTTTGGATGTGGCGGGCCCAAGAACACGGACCTCAACCCCGGGGCCAATGACAAGACCATCGAAAGTATGCCCGATTGGTTCCTCGACAAACCGAGCGACCCGAGCTACCTGTTCGCCTCGGCGACGATGACGAGCCGTGACCTGCAAATGGCGTTGACGAAGTCCAAGACCCAGGCGCAGCGCGACCTCGCCGAGCAGCTCGGGACGAAGCTCGGCGCGCTGACGAAGCAGTTCCGTGAAGAGGTAGGCGCCCAGGAGGATTCCGAGCTCATCGAGTCGTCCACGGAGGCGATCAAGCTGGTGACCCAGCAGACGCTGAACGGGGCCCGCATCGACAAGAAGGAAATCACGCCGAAGGGGGCATCTACCGCGCCTATGTGCTGATGAGCCTGCCCATCGGGGAAGCGAACAAGGCCCTCATGGAGCAGATCCGCGCGAACCGGCGCCTCTACACCGAGTTCAAAGCTTCGAAGGCCTTCCAGGAACTGGACGCCGAGCTCGAGAAGGGACAGTAGGCGCCGAGGCATACGGGATGGTAGCGAGGTGACCGCCCCGAGAGTGGCCGGGGCGATCGCCTCGCTCACCATCCTGCTGTTCGCGTGCGGCGGTCCCCCGCTGCAGGCGACGAAACCCGCCAGGGAGAATCGCTATCCCGCGTTTTTCGTGAGCGGCTCCTTTGAGCCCTACGGCATCGGGATGAGCCCGATCTACCGCGACCGGGCGCGGTCGGACAGCGTGGCGACGGCCATGGCTCTGCGCGGGCTGTCGTGGGCGCGTCACGTCCGCGTCAGGGGAGAGAAGCTGTTCCAGGTGCGTGGCGTGGGCGACCTGCACTTCCGGGGGCAGGATGTGGAGCTCCTCGATGCGGCCCCCGTCCGCGCGCAGAGCACAAGGCTGGACACCTGCGTCCTCGACGATCGCGTCTGGGTCGTGGCGCAGGGCCCTGGCGCGCTCTGCGCGCAGATGCAGATGTTCCCTGAGACAAAGCCCGCCTGGTTCGAAGAGCTGCCGAAGAAGAACGGCTGGACCTTCGCCCACGGCGTGTCGGCCCTGTCCTACAAGGATGAGGCCGGCTCGTGGGAGGTGGCGACCTACCGGGCTCTCGTCGAGCTCGCGGTGGACCGCAGCGCTCGGCTCGGCAGCCTGGAGCGCAGCACGACGGGGGCCGTCGAGGGAGCGATGCGGGTCCAGGTCGACGCCGAGCTGGTCGGCGCGCGCATCGTCGGGCGCTGGCGGGATCAGAGGAACGTGCACGTGCTGGCGGCGAGTCAGGTCGCACGATAGAGAGGTGAAGATGAGGAGAGAGAGCACGCGATGTGCCCTGATCGGACTGGTCGTGGCCAGCGTCGGCTGGCCCGGCTCCAGGGCCATAGCAGCGGACTGCTATTCCTGGCGGCCCGAGCCGCCGGTGCAGCACTTCGCCCTCGTCGTCGATGCCAGCGGCAGCATGCAGGGTCACGCCATGGAGTCGGCCATTGCCGGGGCCTCTGCCTTCGTCGAAGGGACGAGGGACGGCGACAAGGCCATGGTCATCGCCTTCAACGAAGCCGTACACGAGGTGCACGGGTTCACGGAGCGGAAGAAGGATCTGCGCAAGGCGCTTTCGAAGATCTCCGCCGGGGGCGGAACGGCGCTGCACGACGCCATCGCGCGGGCGGTCCTACGCTTGTCCTCGACCCAGGGGACGCGGGTCATCATCTACCTCACCGACGGCGCCGACACGGCGAGCCGCCTGACCCTCGATGACGTGGTGCAGCAGTGTGTGGCCGAGGTCGTCCTCGTCTACGGGATCGGTCTGGGTGACGTGGATCAGGCAGCCCTTGAGCGCCTGAGCGAGGCCACGGGCGGGACCTTCGAGGTCGCCCGGGACACCTACCAGCTGAGCCAGCTGTACCAACGCGTGCAGCAAACCTACTACCAGGGCTTCGCGCCCCGACTACGCGCCGGCGGCGCCTACTCGATCCGCTCGATCCCACGGGGGCTCTCCGTCCTGGTGGATGGAAAGCCCGTCGGCAAGACGCCCCTGAAGCTGGAGGGCTGGACCCAGGGCAACCACCAGGTCCAGATCCGGTACGAGCGCGGGACCTGGACCTGCGATGCCCCCGCCCGGGTGGGGCAGCGCACCCTGATCGACGCCCGGGACGAGGATCTGGGATATGATCTCTGGGTCGCCTCGATGCCCCACGGGGCCAGCGTGTTCGTCGACGACGCCTACGTCGGAACCACGGGCATGCGGCCTCTGAATCAGGACTCCAAGCGCTGGGCGGAGCAGGTGAAGCGAGAGGCCGGGCATCTGAGGATCCCGCTCGTGCCGCCCGGCAAGCACGTACTGCGGGTCGTGCCCCTCGCCGAACAGGCGGAGATGGGCAACGCGAGGGAGCTGGCCGTGCAGATAGATCTCGGCGACGAGGAAACCGTGCTACTCGTCGATCTGATGCGGGGCCGGCTGCTGGATGACGAGGGGGTGCTAATTGAGCGGGAGCGAGGGGACCGCATCGACGACGCCTTTGGCGAGCTGGACGACCTAGAGTGAGATGCGGTGGCAAATGCCCTGATGGGTTTATCCTACATTGTTAACGTTCTTGATGGTGTCACTGTGAGGGTTGAGCCTTACAGATTACTGACATCGCTTGATCCGGCGGGGATTGAATTGGTTCTGAATTTTTGAGGCGGGTCCGAGGTTTGGTTATAATGAAAAACATGAGAACCATTTCGGCTATTCTGCGGGCATCTGCTTGTCTTCTACTTGCACATCTGAGTTGTGCTGAAAAACCAACGATAGACGATTTTGTCGAAACGACGATATCGGGTACGGTAACGAGTAAGAAGGACAACACTCCCATCGAAGGTGCGGCTGTCTCAACCCAACCTCTTACGACCGCAATAACTACGAATGCGGAAGGCCTGTTCGTCATTAACGTACAAGGAATCGAGTTGACAACGGACTACAAGGTTATCGTTTCTGCCGATGGGTTTGTTACGGGTGAAGTGCCGATGAAGGTGACGGTTGGTCTAACAAACGGCGTGGATATCGGGTTGGTTCCTCTCGAACCTGAGCTACAGCTGAAAGAGGACTTGATCCGATTCGGAGTGGGGGAAAAGACGAAATTCTTGGCCATAACGAATGCGGGCAACGCCTTGCTGGAGTGGGAAGTTCAGATCGCAGAAGTCCCGTGGCTTGAAGTGTTGTATGATGGCAATTCTCAATCAGCCACTTTTACAGGAAGTACTCCGGCAGAACAAGAAACGGTTCTGAAACTGAGCGTCGATAGGGGGGCAGCTACGGAGAGCGAGGAGGAGTTTACGACTTCTCTGTATATCAATCCAACCACCGGTGGTGCCGGACGCGAGGTGGCCATTGAGATGGTCAAAGAACTGCCCATGGGTGAGCTTAGGGTGTCGCCCGTAATCCTTGATTTCAGCAATGAAGCGAGTAAACTCAGTCTTCAGATTGAGAATGTAGGCGAAGGCGATTTGGAATGGCGGGTTGAGAAGAAACCTGATTGGGTTGTCACAGTACCTAATGACGGATCCATTGCACAGGGCGAGGCGGGGATCAGCCTTAGTGTCGACGCCGATCGGGATGATTTAAGTCTCATTGAGAAAATGAACGAGGGGATAATCGAAATCCTCTCGTCGAACGGGACTCAATCAGTTCAGGTTAGGATTTATGTCGAGGTGCCTACAATATCGCTCGACGGCCCGCGCACCATCCGTTTTGGGGCACTCAAAGATGAAGAAGAACTTAAAATCGAGAATATCGGGTCAGGAGATCTTGTTTGGCAATTTGCGGGGATGCCCGAATGGTTGATGGTCGAACCGGCAACAGGCGTGGCGGGGATAAGCGCTTCAACTGTCACGCTTGTCGTCGACCGAGCGGGTATTGCCGAAGGCGAATACGAGAGCACAGTCACATTGGAACACAACTCCAAGAATCAATCCGCAATTGAGTTAAGGGTCAGTGTCACTGTCACTGCTGCGCCGAGGTTGGCGGTGGGATCTGCACAACTCGAATTTGGGGAGGATAAGCCGAGACTGTCGTTTGAAATCGAGAACTCCAACAACGGGACCCTCGATTGGGAGCTCTTGCCGGATGTGGCTTGGTTGGTAGTGGACCCATTAGAGGGCAGCCTGGGTATGGGAGAAGCTGTTGTAATCAATGCGACAGTCACTCGCAGTGGTTTGCCCGCTGGCAACCACCCGGGTGAGATCGCGATTTCGTCCAATGGCGGGCAGACCAATGTCGCTGTTCAAATGCGTGTCGCACAGGCTGCCGAACTTTTGGTAACACCTGAGGAAATGGATTTCGGGGAAACACTCGTCGAAGGAATCGTCAACATATCCAATATCGGGACCGGTGAACTAAGTTGGACGGTAAACGAGGAAATCGACTGGTTGGCTGTGGATGTTGCACAAGGCCAGTCTTTGGGGGCCGAAACAGACACAGTCATGGTGACCGTACGGCGCGCGGACCTGGAGGCTGGATCGCACAGTGCTACCCTGACGATTGAATCTGATGGGAGATCGGTCCCACTTAATGTGTCAATATTCGTCGGAGCGGAAAGGCAACTGACAGTTTTCCCGCAAGGACTCGATTTTCTCCCGCATCAAGATGAACTAAGCATCACCCTGGAAAACAGCGGCAATATCGCGTTAGAAGCGGTAGTAGCGAGTTCCGTCGAGTGGGTGCGCGTAGAGGGCCAACATTCCCTCGATCCGGGACAGAATATTGATGTTGTAGTAGTCGTTGACCGCGCGGCGTTGCCCATAGGCACGAACGAGGGTGTAATTCGGATAAGTGGTGGGGAAGAGCAGCTTGAACTGACGGTATCGATACAGGTTGAACGGGCGATGCTTGTGACCCTTGCCGATGTCGTTATCCTGACTGCAGATTCGCCAGAAGGGCATGTTGCCGTCAGCAACGACGGGAATATTCCCCTGCTATGGACTGCCTCCTTACAACCCACGTTAGCGGCGTTGGTATTGAACCCAGAATCGGGTACTATTCAGCCGAACCAGACGACGGAGATCGTTGTGGGAGCCGACACCTCTGGTCTGGCCGGAGGTACGTATGAATCCACCTTGGAAATTGAGTCTAATGGAGGCGACAAGAGCATCCCTATTACGCTTCAGGTAGGGGAGCATCTCGCGTTGGTTCTTTCTCCCGAGGGTCTCCATTTTGGCCTCTATGATTCGAGTGCGACTGTCAGCCTAATCAATAGGGGTAATGTCGAATTGGCCTGGGAAGTCGAATCGCCGGCTTGGGCCCGCATCGTGCCAGACAATGGCCTTATTGGGTTGGGTGATACGCTGACGGTAGCAGTTCAGCTCGATCGCCGCGATCTCGCTATCGATGATTATTCAGGCGCGATCACCTTCACCTCACGGGCAGGGACTCAATCCCTGCCCGTTGATATGCGGGTGCCTGGGTCGATTTTTGCGGTATCGCCGCTGTCGTTGGTTTTTGCCGTGGGTCAGGGCGAGGCGTCGCTGGTGTTGTCGAATGCGGGGAATATCGATTTGTCCTGGGCGGTGGATGGGGCATTGACCATCCCGTCGTGGCTGGAGCTGGAGCCATTGAAAGGCAGCCTCGAGGCGGGTGGGGAGTCTGTGGTGTTGTTACGCGGCTTGCGGACGGGTCTGAAGGCAGATACGTATACGGCCGAGGTGTCGTTTGTCTCGGGCGACAGTTTATTGGTGGTGTCGGTAGAGATGAACGTGGCGGAGGAGCCGGTGTTGGTGGTTTCGTCGACGGAGGTGGATCTGGGTGCCGAGGTCTCGTCGACGACATTGTCGTTGCGCAATACGGGTAATGCGGCGCTGACGTGGGAGATAGAAGATCCGGAAGCGGATTGGCTGACGGTGACGCCCATGGCCGGCGCGCTGGTGGCGGGTGCCGAGGTGGAGGGTGCCGAGGTGGAGGTGACACTGTCGGTGGACCGTGACCTGATGGCTCCTGGGTCGCATAGCCAGGTGGTGTCGTTCGTCTCGGGCGGTGGCGATCACCAGGTATCGGTGTCCGTGGAGGTGCAGCGGGCCCTGCTCGTGCTGGAGCAGCTGTCGGCCGAATTTACGGATCAACTACCAGTGCAGGTTGTTGAAATTGAGAACCACGGGAACATGGCACTCGAATGGGAATTCACCAATAGTATCCAATGGTTGGAACCGTCCGTGGAATCGGGTACTATCGCCCCGGGCATGAGTCAAGAAATCGAACTTGAGATGCTTTATAGTGAAATAGGGCCTGGAACTCATACTGCGTCCTTGCAAGTTAGTAGCAATGCAGGGGCTGTCGAGATATTGGTAAGCGCGATTGTAAGCGGCGATATGAGCGTATACGCACTGTTTGAGCGGACAAAATCGCCAGAATTCAACGAGGCCAAAACAGGCGATGTAATAGAATTACAGCTTTATGTGAGGTTAGCTCCCGAGATGACGGGATGGGCGGCGCAGTTTGACTTTATTGAGACTGAGTTTGCATTCCACGAATTTGTGCCCAGCGACTTTATTGCGGACTTCAACTCGCTGGTCGATACCGGGTTGAAGAGTAGGGTCGTGGTGGGGGGTGTTGTGTTGGGCTTTGACACCGTAGGGGAGGGTGATGGATTGTTGGGCACTGTTAAGTTTGTCGTGAAGGACGGTCTTGCTCGTAGTGGAAAGATACGCATGACGAAATTTTCGTATCGGCCTCCTGAAGGAGGCGAGACTGTTGTCGATGTTCTTATCAGTGCGGTTGTAGTACGTGCAGATAGTGGGGGTTAGGTCTTCATTGTGCGCTCTACTCAAAAAGGGAGTGTGCGGGGTTCTGTGTAAACGGTCATGACGTAGACTCAGCAGAAAGGATACGGCATGGTAGACAAGGAAGAGGTGGATGCACTACTGGACCGGCTTCTGGCTGGTCGTCGCCCCGAAGAGATCATCGGTCGGGACGGTCTTTTGGATACGTTGACATCCAGCAGTGGCTCCTCGAGCGCCATGATTACCAGACGCCGACCCAGGTGCGTCGCAACCTCAAACCGGACCTGGCCAAGGCGGCCTGAATGGTCCCCAAATCAGTGTCCAGAAACCCAGAGGCTTTACAGGCCGGTTCCGTACCGGGCATCCGGCGGTCGCCGACCGACCGCAGCGCGATGTAGTCGTCGACGATTTCTTGATGGACACGAGAGAGGTCACGGTCGCCGAGTCCCGGAGTGTCGCGGCGGTACAGGGGTCTCTACATCGAGACAGCGTCTCCGTCGGCGGGGTAACATGGCATCAGGCGCAGAGCTACTGCGAGAGCGAGGGCAAGCGGCTGCCGACCGAGGACGAATGGGAACGGGCCTGCCGTGGCCCCGCCGGGGCGCGCTACGGGTATGCCGAGTACTACGATCCCCGGCAGAGCGCGCGGACTGTGTCCACCGGTTGACGACATCCACCGACAAGGAAGGGACAACCCCTTTCGGTTTCCGATGCGCAGCCGACGCCGAGTAGTCCGGATCCGCTCGCGTTAGCACCTCCGGGCTGGATATCCAGCCCGGAGCCACCCACGAGGAGAGCCATCATGCGTAAGCTACTTGTACTTCCGTTGCTCGCGGCACTCGCAGTCGGCTGTGGAGGCCCCGAGACCACAGACCTGACGCCCGAGGCGAACC
>CAJWER010000131.1 GCA_913030785.1 uncultured Chloroflexota bacterium
GCGACGCGGCTTGAGTGTGTGTCTGCGCTTCGTGCGACGATCGGTACCGCCCGTGAGTTGGGCACTCGGATCATCCGTTGTCCATCCTGGGCCGGCCTATGCGCCGTGCGGCGATCCAGATGCGGTTATGGAGCAGGGAAGAGCGGAGGCTCGGCTGCGGGTCCGCGAATCGATCCTGGCTGTGGCCTCGGATGCGGAGAGGGCAGGGGTGTCGTTGTGTCTCGAGAATGTCCCGTTCAGTCCGGGGTTGGCGGTCCGTTCGTATGCGGAGCAGATCGAGATCGTGGACGGCGCGAATAGCCCGGTGGTTGCCCTGACCCTCGATGCCGGACACGCATGGGGTTCAGGGGGGATTTCGGAGGCGTTCGTAGGGTTCGGTTCGCGGGTGAGGCATCTGCATATCCACGATGCTAATTCGGAGGAGCCCCATCTTGCGATCGGGGTGGGGAACGTAGATTTTGCGGCTCATGCGGACGCGATACGCGCCTTTCCTCACACGATGATCATGGAGATGATCGTCGATGGTGAGGGTCATTCCGCGCCGGCAACGGGACGGGCTAAGCCAGCGATATTGAGTGGTCGCGAGGACTTTCGTAGATGGCTAGGGAATGTGGACTGAGGGGCTCGCGTCGCCTCTTTCCGAAGATTCGAAGAAAAGGAAAAAATAGGTATTAATACTTGTGAGGGACACCCTCACACACCCGGCAAAGGGGCCATGCACCTCTGCACACCCCTATTCAACAGCATCAGCAACCCGCTGGTTATTTCGAGCGCCGGGAAAGAGAATCAAACGCGAAGGACAGCCACTTCCCGGCATCGGGGATTCGCCCTTGACACTCCCATTATCGGTGGATCCTAAGCTAGCGTCAGACCTTGCACGGCTTCCACAAGAGCCGTTACCTCGTCCTCGGTGTTGAAGAAGTCCAGCGATGCGCGCAGGCTTGCAGGGTAGCTTATGTTGCGTACCATGATGCGGTTGGATCTCCACAACTCCAAGCATGCCTCTTCATGGTCGGCGCCGCCGATTGAAAATGCCACCAGCCCGGTGGCCCCAAAACCGTCCATTGGCGACTGGATCGTGACGCCGGACAATGGCGCGAGCCCGGCTTTCAGGGCGGTCACCAGCGATAGGTTTCTCTCCAGGATGGCTTCGACCCCGACCTCGTCTATGAACCGGATTCCCTCAAGGAAGCCGGCGTGCAGGGGCGCGCTCGCTGTGCTGACGAGCAGCTTCTCGATCTTGTCGCTGTTTGGGACGTAGCCTCCCTCGCGATCGTACTCCAGCGCCGTGTCGTACCCGATGTCCACTGGCTGAATCTCTGGGATCATGGATTGCCGCACATACAGTGCGCCCGTCTCGTCGGGGCCCAGCAGCCACTTCTGTCCGGGTATCGAGTAGAAGTCGCAGTCTATGGCGCGCAGGTCGAGGGGGATATGGCCAGCCGCCTGTGCCCCATCGATCAGCATCCAGATGCCACGGTCCTTCGTGAGCGCGCGGATCCCCTCGACGGGCATGCGGAGCCCGGTCGAGTACTCGATGTGGCTGAAAAAGACCATGCGTGTGCGTTCCGTCAGCGCAGCCTCCACCTTGGACAGGGTGGAGTCATGAGGTTCGCCAGGTGCGAGCTGTAGTACGCGGGTAACGACGCCACGACTCTCTCGTAGATGGTAGGACGGGAGCAGGATCGAGGCGTGCTCGAGGCTGCAAGTGATAATCTCGTCGCCCTTGCGCCACGGTAGGCCGTTGAGCACGTTGTTCAGCCCGGTTGTCGTGTTTGCGGTTAGCAGGATCTCGTCGGCGGAGACGTTCAGCAGCCCGGCCACCGCCTCTTGAGTCTGGAGGTTGATCTGCTTGCCCGTTTCGCGAACCTCGGGTGTTGTCGGGCCGTTGTAGCTTTCGTATTCGAGGCGCTCCTTGATGGCGTTGACGACGGACATGGGCGAGGGTCCTGCCCAGCCCGTGTTCAGGTAGGTCATGTTCTTTGTCGTTGGCATCTGTTTTCGCAGGGCGGCTACGTCCATATGTTTACCTTCCGTGAATGTCTAGGTTGTCGTTCGTACACTGATCGCGGTTGGGTGGTTCTCGTTGATAGGGTTGCGTTGCCAGGGAAAAAAGAGAGAAAAATAGATATTGTGAGGGGCACCCTCACTCACCCGGCAGAGGGGCGCAGCCCCTCTGCCCAGCCCTTTCGTCGCACAGCCTCCTCAGCTTGACATGGCGAGCGGCGCTGCAGCCGCTACACTCGAACCGAATGACGTGGTAGAAAGGTTCCCTAGCATTAACTAGGAGCAGCTCAGCAAGAACCCCTACTTTGCCAGCACGCGACCCTATAGCGGCAGGGGGATTTTTTTGCCGGATTGGGAGCTTTGGAGGATTGCGTCTGTGAATTCCATGTACCGGACGCCGTCCTCGAAGGTCGTGTGGGTGACCTCTTCGACGCCCCTGATGGCATTTACGAATTCCTCCTCGACACGCCAGTTGCCCCCCATCTCCGGTCGCACTGTTATCTCTGACAGTTCCGAGTCCCCGCGCCGGGCGCCGTAGAGCTTTTGGCCGTGGATGTCTATTCTCAGGGTGCCCTCGGCGCCGTAAATCCAGATTGTGTCCTCAGGCGCCAGGCCCGTGACCGTACTCACCCGCATGTGGGCCACGGGGCCCGCGGCCATCTCGCACAACAGCTCCACGTGGTCCGGTATCGTGATGTATTGTCGCTCGCCCTGATCGTCCTGACGCCACTTCACGTTGGTCGTCGTGAGGGCTTGGACGCTGGTCGCGGGGCCAATGAGCCCCATTAGGACCTCGTAGAAGATTCCGGTCCACATCACGTTGTTGCCACTCACGTCCCGGTCGTCACGCCAGGTGAAGGGCGCGTCATGGTCGATGAAACCCTTGGATAATGCCACGTCAACCGATAGCAGGTTGCCTGTGAAGCCGTTGGTGATCAACTCCTTTACCGTCTTGTCGGCCCAGAGCGTGAAGGGGGCGGGCACGACCTGCTTTACTAGGTCTGGCTGCTCCTGGCCAGCGGCCAGCATGTCCCAGGCCTCCGCCGAGTCCATCGCCATCCTGGCCTCGCAGAGCACGTGTTTGCCTGCATCCAGTGCGGCCAGGACCAGGGTGTGGTGCATGTTGGGCCAGGTGCCGATGCAGATGGCGTCGGTGTCGTCAGCTGCGATCAGATCCTGCCATCCATCGTAGACCGTCGAAATACCGAACTCGTCTGCGACGCGCTGCGATGATTCGCGGGTGCGGTTGGCTACGGAGCCCAGCTCGACTCCGTCTATGGCCTGGAATCCCGGGATGTGGCGTTTGGTGGTGTTGCCACCGGCCCCTACGAACCCGATACTTATGACGTCGTCGCTCATGGATGTTCCCTCTCATCGGTGTTTCGGATTGGGAGCAACGTGCATCACACGCGTTGCTCTGTTCGCTCAAAACAATACCATTCGAATAGCTCGGGCGCATCCCTGCGCGTCTGCGATGTCGGCGCGATTCGTGTTGGGAATGGAGGCTGCTAAGTGCCTATATCGCGCGCACTACGCCTATCGGAGCGAAAAGACCTCAGCGTTGGTGACTTGGATTACTATCTCCACACTTTTCTCGGGCAGCGTTACATCGCTCCGCCACGTTACGGTGTGGTCCAGTGAGTCCGTTGTGATAGGCACGCAGTCCGAGACATCCATGCCGGGAACAGGGCGGCCATCGATGTATAGTCCCACCGCGACCGAGCCGCCGGAGGCGTCCGCGTTCAGGTGCAGCTCCGGCCCAATAGTCCGGGGCGTTGTGTGCAACTTCCCGACCACAGAGCCTGCTTGCAGGCCTGCAAGGCGGTCGCGTTGCCACGTCGCCATGCCCAATGCTCCCGCGACCTCCGAGCCATCAAACGTAGCCCCGCCGTGGGTGGCGTTCCAGCCACCGTAGTAGGCCCTCAGCTCATAGCCGTTCTCTATAAAGGAGTTGCCGATGGCTGCCATGCCCCAGTCCCACGCGCCCTCTGCGCCCAGCCCGAGGACAGGCGTCCGGTCGCCGGTCCGCTCCCAGGTCCGGCCATCACGGCTGGTGACCAGCTGCACGTCCATGTGCCCCTCGGTGGACAGGTTTCCGTCGGTGCTCCGGAAGTCCTGCACAAATCCGATCAGAACCGGCCCATAGCGGAATATCGGCATTCCGTAGAACTGAGTGTACCGGTCCGGGTCGCCCTCGCCCCATGCGTCGTCGGCCTCGTCGGGAATAAACGCCGGTCGGGGCATCGACCAGTCCAGCGCGTCCTTGCTCTCTGTCCACAGGACGGAGCGGCGATGGTACCCCCTGATGTTCAGGAACGTCTTGACGATGCCCCTAAACATGCCGTCGTGCTCGTCATACGTGAACCATCCGACATCGGCGTGGCCGGGGATCACCGGTTCAGGGGGCCCGTCCGTCCAGTGGATGCCGTCGTCGGAGTAGGCGACGTAGTAGCCGTCGTAGGGGCCGTACACTGTTCGGGCATACTCGTAGGCCAACATCGTGTACTTCTTGCCGGGGCCCAGATGGGGAGTGTGCAGCACATTTTGATTGTGGTCCTGGCTGACCAACTGTGGGGCGCGCTCCGCAGACCTCATCGACACACGGTTCAGGTAGATGTTGTTGTCGAGGTTGCCGTCGAAGTCCGGGAACATGCCGAGGGTGGGTTTGCGCCAATTGAGGCCGTCATCGCTCTCGGCGTAGAGGTTGATGTACTGGGTCGCCTTCGAGTAGCTCTCGTACCACATTCGGTAGAGTTCGCCCTCTTTGAGGACCGTGCCACCGATAAGCAGCGTATGCTCCCACGGGCGGTCTGCGAGCATTACCGGCTTCGGGTGTTTGCGGCCCGGGTGGATCACCCTGGTCAGGCTGCTGGATGCAGCGATGTCGTGGTCGTCTATGAACAGTGCTGATTCATTCATTGCGCAAACACCTCGAATTGGTCGTGGTTTCAGGGCAAATCTGCAATTTCGACCGCAAGTCTAACACAGGCCGATAGAGGGGTTGACATCAAACGGCATCGCCCTTAGTATCAGCGCCGCCTGGAACGGGTACGTCCGTCTGGCACGCGGTGCCTGCTAGCCCGTCCATGCTGGAGGTCAGAAATGCGACTCTTGATGACAGGTTGCGAATATGCCGGTGTTACGACCCTGACGATGGCTATCAAGGAGTGGGCCGAGGGGGCGATGGGGGGCGAAATTGGCGATGGCCACGACCACTTCCAGGTCCCACACCTCGCGCATGGGGAGCTAACCGCCGAGGAGCAGAACCAGGTGCTGGCCCTGAGCCCCCATCTGAAGGAGATATTCCAGCGCTACAACATGGAGTATCACATGCAGCCGTCCTTCTTCGATGCCCAACACCATGTACTAATAGGCATGCATATCGACGAGGCGGTCTATGCGCCGATCTACTATAGCTACGGCGCTCCAGGCGAGTACGCCGCGCGATCGGACTTCGCCCGGCACATGGAGGAGCGACTGGTTGGGTACGCGCCCGACTTCATCCATGTTCTGGTCAAGGCATCGCCGGAGGTGATTGCGTCCCGGATGGACGAGAACCCCCATCAGAATCCGGTCGTCCCGAAAAAGGACATCAAGAAGATACTGAGCAGGTTCGAGGAGGAGTTCGAGGCCTCCACGATGCTCAACAAGATCACAATCGATACCAGTTCGGCTACCGTCGATGAGTCGCTGGCAGATTTCATACAGAAGGTCGCTCCGGTCCTGAACGACCGCGACCGCACCGCGATGCTGGTCAAGAAGGCAGAGAAAGCCGGCGACTGGCCATAGGCAGCACAGGGTCGTTTTGAGCGATAGCGAAGAATCTTGTGGTGGGGGCCAGGCTCGGCGTCTATGGTACGGTCAGGGCCCTCCCCAGATTCTTCGTCGTGGACTCCTCAGAATGACATGTGTCGGAGGGTGTTTCAGCCCCTTGCCGGGGGATACGCCAGGCGTCCGGTGTGTTCCGTGGATGTCTTGAACAGGTGGCCACCCGACGTGGTGACGTACAGCGTGCTCATGTCTGGGCCCCCGAACGAGCAGTTGGTGGGCCGGTCCACCGGCAGGAGATGTGTTTCGAGTACCTCGCCCGACGGCGAAAACACGTAGATCATCGGTCCTGGGCCGCTCTGCTCAAACCCGGCGGTGGCGATGATGTTTCCGTCGGTGTCCAGGACCATGCCGTCGATGCCGCGGTGGGGCCCGAAGTCGTGCAGTAGTCGGTACTTGCAGAGGCTGCCGTCGCTGTTGACCGGGTACTCCCTCAACTCGCGTTTCTCCTCCGGCTCACGGCCAGACTGAGCTACAAACAGGCTCTGGTGGTCCAGCGAGAACAGCAGACCGTTGGGTCGTGTAGTATCGAATGTCATTCTGCTGGTCGAGTATCCGCCGCCGTCCGAGGGGTCGAGCCGGTAGACCGAGTCGTGGTCGAGAACCTTGTTGCCGCGGTCCTCGCTCCACGGCCCCCCGGCGCCCTCGTAGTAGGGGTCGGTGAACCATATTCTTCCCTGAGGGTCGATGGCCAGATCATTGGGGATGTTCAGGGGCTGGCCTGAAAAGCCGTCGGTGAGGGTCGTCGCGCTGCCGTCGTCCTCGTACCTGACGACACGTCGGCCGCCACCCTCGCAGGCGTAGAGCGTGGCGTCGGCGTCGAACATCAGGCCGTTGGCGTTGTTGGTTCCGGTCCGGAATACACTCGACGTTCCGGTGCCGGGGTCATACCTCATGATCTTGCTTGCCGGTATGTCGGTGAAGAGCAACCCCGAGCCGTCCCAGGCCGGCCCCTCAGTGGTGCCGCCGTATGGCCCGTCCACCAACTCGAAGTTCCAACCCATGATTGACCTCCTGTTGCCACGGATGGACCGCATGATAGTATCGAAGCCTGGTACGCGGCAACCTCATGGTGAAGGAGATGGAATGAAGATAGGCGCGCACGTTTCGGCCTCGGGGGGACCCGCAGCCGGCATCGACCGTGCGACGGAGATCGGGGCGGAGGCCATACAGATATTCGCGTCCTCGCCCCGCGCATGGCGATTTAAGGCTTTGACGGAAGAGCAGGTGCTTTCATTTCGAGAGAGGGTCGATGCCACCGGTGTGAAGCCGACCTTCATACATGGCAGCTACCTGGTCAACGTTGGGGGCGACCCGGCGATGCTGGAGAAGTCCGTAGCGTCACTCACGGCTAACCTGGAGGCCGCTGGCCAAATCGGGGCAGCCGGCGTGATCTTCCACGGGGGCAGCCACAAGGGCAAGGGGTTCGATGCCATCCTCGATCAAGCCGCCACCGCTCTCAGGGAGGTCCTTTCGAAATGTCCGCCCGACGTGTGGCTCGTTATCGAGAACAGCGCCGGCATGGGATCTCATATCGGCTCGTCCTTTGCCGAGATAGGCAGGCTTATCCGCGAGCTAGATAGCCCCAGTGTCAAAGTGTGCCTCGATACGCAGCACACATATGCAGCCGGCTATGACATCACCAACCCGGACGGCATCGCGAAGGCCATGGAGGAGTTCGACGCAGAGATTGGTCTTTTCAGGCTCGTAGCCGTCCACGCCAACGACTCCAAGATGGAGCTTGGCTCGGGTGTTGACAGGCACGAGAATATCGGCGACGGCCACATCGGGGAGTCCGGCTTCGAGACTATCATGGCGCACCCTGCGTTTCGCGATGTGCCTTTTCTTCTTGAGGTCCCAGGCTCAGACCCCGATTCGAAGGGCCCAGACAAGCCCAACGTGGATGCTCTGAAAACAATACGGGACAGGCTCGGAATACCGGCCTGAGTCCCAGATCGCTCAACTGATCCAGACAAAAGAAGGGGGTAGGCCCGAGACCTGCCCCTTCTCTTGTCCGCTACTGTTTTTTGCAGCTACTTCAGTAACGGGTACTTCTCGACCAGTGGGATCCTCACCCAGAGTTTCCCAAGACCTATCGGAGAGCCCGCTGCT
>CAJWER010000132.1 GCA_913030785.1 uncultured Chloroflexota bacterium
ATCGTCCATCTTCACGAGCCGTTCTCGGGCTTCGTTACGCTGTATATGGCTGGACATTCGGAGACGGTCAACATCGCGACGTTCCACAGCTACCGTGGTACTCGCCTCTACGGGATAGGCGCGAACAAGCTGGCGATGCCCCTTTTCCGGCGCCTGCACGGGCTGATAGCGGTGTCGCAGCCTGCTCACGACTTCATCAGCTCCCACTTCCCTGGGGACTATAGGATCATCCCCAATGGCATCGATGTTGACGCATTTGCCAAGGACGTTGAGCCGTTCGCGAACCTGCAGGACGGGATGATCAACCTGCTGTTCGTGGGCCGGCTCGAGAAGCGCAAGGGTCTGAAGTACATGCTGGGGGCCTACAGCCGTCTGAAATGGGACTGGCCGAACCTACGTCTGGTGGTGGTCGGGCCGGGTAAGCCTGACCAGGATTCCCATAGCATCATGAGCGAGCGCAACCTGCGGGACGTAATGTTCGTGGGCGGCGTATCGGAAGAGGACAAGGCACGGTACTACCGGTCGGCTGATATCTACTGTTCGCCTGCAACCGGCAGGGAGAGCTTCGGTATCGTGCTGTTGGAGGCGATGGCTGCCGGCAAGCCTATCGTAGCCACCTCGATCGAGGGGTATTCCACTGTGGTCACTGAAGGGCAAGAGGGCCTGCTAGTTCCGCCCAAGGACGATGAGGCCCTGGCGGACGCAATTTCGACACTTCTCAAGAACCCGGAACTGCGGGAGAAGATGGCCGCCAACGGGCGGAAGACGGTCGACGAGTATCGCTGGGAGCGGGTCGCCGGGCGCGTGATGGACTTCTATCGTCTCCACCTCGACGCCGCCGCGACTCGAGCGCAGATCGACTCGGGTGTCGAGCGATGAACAGGTCTAGCGTCCGGCAGGCGCTTTCGTCCTACGTCGAGGCACCCGGAGCGAGACTGTTGATAAGGCTGGGACTCTCCCCCAATGGGATCACCCTTGTTGGATTGGCGGGCGCGGGGGGCGCCGCCCTCCTTGTAAGCCAGAGCCTGCTCGCGTGGGGAGGGCTGGCGCTGATTGCGGCATCCGCTCTCGACATGTTCGACGGAGTCGTGGCGCGGGCGACAGGCCGCGTCTCGAAGTTTGGCGGACTCCTAGACTCCGTGGCGGACCGTATCTCGGAGGCCGCCGTCCTGACGGGGATTCTGGCACACTTTCTGCGCGAGTCTGACGACACGGGCGCATTGCTGGCAGTGGCCGCGATGGCTACATCGTTTATGGTTAGCTACGTCAGGGCGCGTGCGAGCGGGCTGAACGTCGATTGTGAGGTGGGGGTGCTGACGCGGGTTGAACGAGTGGTACTGCTTTCGGCATGCCTCGTCGTGGGTGAGTGGTGGGCAATGGCAATTCCCCTGGCGCTGGGAATTATTGCCGTGCTGGCCGCCATCACCGCTGTTCAGCGTATCCGGCACGTCCGCAATGAGCTTCACAGGCTAGGTTGACGTGCTGCCCGCGGTGCATCGCACGCTAGGTTGGGCGAGTTCCTATCCCCTGGTTAGAGTTCTTGGGTCGCGGTTCCGAGGAGAATGGCATCATGGGCGACCTGGAATCCACGACTGGCAAAGCAGGCAATCCCAAGCCCGTTGAGAAGATTGTCGTTACCTGGGGTGGGTGGAGAGACCGCATCCTGAGCCAGGCCGAAGTGGAGGGGTATGGCGACGTCGCGTTCTTCGTCAGCGATGAGCGCGACGACCTGATACGTGAGTTGGCAGACGCGGACGCGGTAATAGCTGCGGTATGGGATGCGGAGCTGCTATCAGCCAGTCGACGCCTGGGATGGGTCCACGCGGTGAGCGGCGGCATCGAAAGCTACCTGTTTCCGGAGTTCGTGGATAGCTCTGTGCCCTTCACCTGCGCCAAGCCAACGTTCGGTGTGCCAGGCGCGGAGTCGGCCCTGGCCGCGATGCTCATGGTCACACGCCGCAACCATTTTTCTGTCGGCCACCTCAAGACAGAACACTGGCTACGAGCTCGCGACGACGATCTATTTCCAGAAAATCTTGCGGGCAAGACCGTAGGTATCCTCGGCATGGGCCATATGGGACAGGCCCTCGCACCGAGAGCGGCGGCTCTCGGAATGCGCGTGTTGTCCGCGACAAGGACGCCGGGCGACCCCATGGACGGTGTTCAGCGCTCGTATACCATTGAACAGATGGACGAGTTCCTGGAGCAGCTCGATTTCATTGTGGTCGCGGTGCCGTTGACACCCCAGACCAAAGCCATGCTGGGCGAGGCCGTCTTCAGGGCGATGAAGCAGACCGCGTGGGTCGTCGACATATCGGGACGCATACCCATTTTCGACTACCCCGCGCTTGTACAGGCAATCGAACAAGGCTGGATAGCGGGAATCTGTACTCAGCCCTCGGGACACGATCCCAGTCTAGGGATGCCACCGCAGGGTTCGGATTTCTGGCAGCGAGATAACGTATATGTGTCGCCTTGCAGGGGCACCTCCCGAGAGCAAGTGGCTGCTGGGCTAGATCTGTTTTTCGATAACCTTCACGCGTTCGAAGCGGGAGGGGCGTTTCGAGGCTTGGTGGACAAGGGGGCGGGCTACTGACAGACGCTCCCAACCACAAGGTGTATGCTCCCCAGATGCACCCCAAATGGTCACAGATTGGCTAGATAATGCAGCTGCGTTTCTGAACCCTGAGGTGTGGAATTGGCCCTGAGATGCACCGTGGGGTTGACGCGGGCGGTTTGGTTTGCTATGTTACTGGCGTGAGGATGCGCCCTCAACCACTTCATGAGTCCTTCTACCCTGCACTTTTCGCGGGACACCTTTGTCCCGTGTTTTGTCTCGTCTCGTAGTTAAATTTAGTTCTCCGGGCGCCCCTACTACTTCCTTTTTCGGAGTGTGACAACGTATGGCATCTCCCGCATTGAAGCTTACAAATGGCGTGACTTCCGGTGTGCGCTCGTATTCGAAAATTCGAGGTTCGCTTGATGTCCCTAACCTGATTCAAGCCCAGACAGACTCATTCAACTGGTTTAAGACAGAGGGCCTGCGCGAACTCCTCCAAGAGGTCTCGCCAATTGAAGACTTCCCGGGTGGCCGGTTCGAACTCAGCTTCTTGGATCACAAGTTCAAGGAGCCAAAGGCAACCGAAGAGGAGTGCCGCGAAAGCGAGAGCACCTACTCGGCAGCCCTCCATGTGACGGTTGAGCTACACACTAAGGCGGCCGGCCCGGCCCAGGGGGAGCGGAAGCTCCAGGACCTTTTCATCGGGGACATCCCGATCATGACCTCGACCGGCACGTTCATCATCAACGGTGCGGAGCGCGTCGTTGTGAGCCAGCTAGTGAGGTCACCTGGCGTGTACTTCGAGACCAGGAGCGACCCCACTTCAGGCCGGACTCTGACCTCCGCCAAGCTGATCCCCTACCGCGGCGCCTGGATGGAGTTCGATACCAGCAATAAGGACGTGATCTCGGTCAAGGTGGACCGGAAGCGCAAGAGCCCTGTGACCATGCTGCTCAGGGCCATGGGCTACTCCACCGACCAAGAGATCATGGAACTGTTTGAGGACGTGGACACCGACCCCGAGCATCCATACATGGCGACCACCATCTCGAAGGACACCGATGTGGCTAGCCACGAGGAAGCGCTGCTGGAATTCTACCGGCGCCTCCGGCCAGGAGAGCCTCCCAGCGTCGACAATGCCAAGAATCTGTTGGAGAACCTGTTCTTCAACCCGCGCAGGTACGACCTCAACCGGGTTGGCCGGTACAAGTTGAACAAGCGACTGGGACTGGATCCCGACATAAAGCAGCGCACCCTCTCAAAAGATGACATCGTCAATCTGCTGCGCATGATGATCCAGATTGACAACGGCGTGTTTCAGGGAGATGACATTGACCACTTGGGCAACCGCCGTGTTCGGTCCGTTGGCGAACTGATCCAGAACCAAGTTCGTGTTGGAATGCTCCGGATGGAGCGGGTCATCAAGGAGCGGATGACGACCCAGATGGACCCCGCCACGACGACGCCTGCAGCGCTGATCAACATCAGGCCTGTAGTCGCCGCGGTGCGCGAGTTCTTCGGTGGGTCTCAACTCTCGCAGTTCATGCAGCAGACCAATCCGCTGGACGAGCTAACCCACAAGCGGCGGCTGTCCGCCCTGGGCCCCGGTGGGCTTTCAAGGGAACGCGCCGGGTTCGATGTCCGCGACGTGCACCACTCTCACTATGGACGCATCTGCCCCATAGAGACACCCGAGGGGCCGAATATCGGTCTGCTCGGATCGATGGCGACCTACGCACGCACCAACGAGTTCGGCTTCCTTGAGACGCCGTACCGAATGGTGTTGTCGGAGATAATGAGCGACGACTCGGATCTGCTAGGCAGGACCATTACCGAGACGGTAGTCGGCGAGGACGGCAAGACCGTTCTGAACGCCGGGGGCACCGTCTCCAAGGGAATTCGGACCCGCATCGCAAAGCTGCAGCAGCAAGTGGTGACCGTTCGTCCCTACGTGTCCTCCGATTCCGACTCGATCCGATATCTGTCCGCCGATGATGAAGAGAACGTCCATATCGCCCAGGCCACATCGCCACTAGACGAACAGGGCCAGTTCATGGACGAACGAATCGAGACACGCATAGGTGAGGGCGTGTCCATGGAACCGCCCGAGAACGTCAGCTACATGGATGTCTCGCCGATGCAACTTGTCAGCGTGTCAACCTCCCTCATCCCGTTCTTGGAGCACGACGACGCTAACCGCGCCCTCATGGGTTCGAACATGCAGAGGCAGGCGGTGCCGCTGATCAAGCCTCAGGCGCCCCTCGTAGGCACGGGCATGGAAGGAAGGGTCGCACGTGACTCAGGCCAGGTCGTGCTGTCCAAGTCCGACGGCATCGTAACGGAGTCATCGGGCAACAAGGTGGTTGTAACGGACGCCTACGGTGAGCAGTTTGAGCACAAACTAAGAAAATTCGTCCGGAGCAACCAGGGCACCTGCATCAACCAGCGCCCGACCGCCAAAAATGGGGACGTGGTATCCGCAGGAGACATCCTGGCAGATAGCTCGTCCACGGACCAGGGCGACCTGGCACTTGGACAGAACACACTGGTGGCCTTCATGAGTTGGGAAGGCTACAACTTCGAGGACGCCATCATCCTCAGCGAGAAGATGGTTAAGGAAGACCGGTTCACCTCGATCCATATCGAGAAGCACGAGGTCGAGGCTCGGGATACCAAGCTTGGACCCGAAGAGGTGACCCGGGACATCCCCAACGTCGGCGAAGAGAGCCTGCGCGACCTCGACGAGGAGGGGGTAATCCGCATTGGTGCGGAGATCGGGCCAGGCGACATCCTCGTCGGCAAGATCACTCCCAAGGGTGAGACCGAGCTGAGCGCGGAAGAGAAGCTGCTGAGGGCCATCTTTGGGGAGAAGGCCAGGGACGTGAAGGACACCTCCCTGCGCGTTCCTCACGGCGAGCGCGGCAAGATCATCGACGTCAAGGTGCTAAGCAAGGCCAATGGCGACGAACTGTCACCGGGAGTCAACAAGCTGGTGCGGCTGTGGCTCGCCCAGACCCGAAAGGTGGCCGAGGGAGACAAGATGGCTGGACGCCACGGGAACAAGGGCGTCATCTCCCGTATCCTGCCAGAAGAGGATCTACCGTACCTGCCGGACGGAACCCCGGTGGATATTGTCCTGAACCCGATTGGCGTGCCGTCCAGGATGAACCTGGGGCAGGTGCTGGAAACCCACCTGGGCAAGGCGGCCCATTCGATGGGCTTCCGGGCAATCACCCCGGTCTTCGACGGAGCGCCTGACGAGGCCATCGAGGATGTCCTGGGCCAGGCCTGGCTCATTGAGCAGTCCGGGGCGGTCGACCCCAGGCCTCTGGACGGCGACATTACCTCCCGCATAGACCTGGGAGTGGCCCGTCTGTGGCTGGAGGACCGCGGCTATGACTTTGAGAAGATCGTAACCAAACCGGTGGCGGGCGAGGCGAGGAAAGCTTGCCTGGAAATCTGGTTCACCGAAGAGATGGGTGAAAACATTGATGGCAAGTCCGTCGAGGACTTGAAAGCCGACGCATTGAAGCTGAACCGCGAGAAGTTCGTGGCAGCGCCAATCCTGGGCAAGTCGGTGCTCTACGACGGGCAGACGGGCGAACGGTACGACCAGCCTGTCACAGTCGGCTACATCTACATGCTCAAGCTGATTCACCTGGTTGAGGACAAGATGCATGCTCGTTCAACGGGCCCGTACTCGTTGATCACGCAGCAGCCGCTAGGTGGAAAGGCCCAGTTCGGCGGGCAGCGCTTTGGAGAGATGGAGGTATGGGCGCTAGAGGCCTACAGCGCCGCCTACAACCTGCAAGAGATGCTGACGGTCAAGTCGGACGATGTCATCGGACGCGTCAAGACCTACGAGGCTATTGTGAAAGGCGAGGATGTGGTGCAGCCCGGTATCCCGGAATCCTTCCACGTCCTGCTCAAGGAGCTTCAGAGCCTTGGTCTCTCCATCGAGCTTCTGCACGAAGAGCCGGAGGCGCTGGCGTTGCCAGGGGTCACTGACACAGGCCTGGCTGGAGGCGAGCCCTCTCTTGAGCTCGTGGAAGACATCCCAAGCCTGGAAGCTGCCGGTCCGGACACCCAGTCCGAGCCTGTAGCCGTGCCCGTAGCTTCCGGGACGGCCAATGCCGATGAAGACGCACAGGCTGAAGACCCAACCAAAAACATGTCCTCTGTAGACGAAGCTGGTGACGACGACTAGTTCGTTGATCTCGGGAACCTAGCGACAACAAACAGCTTCGTAGTGACCGGAACACAGGAGTAACAGATGGCCCAGATCGGCAACGATTTCAACGCGGTGCGCATCTCTCTGGCATCGCCAGAGCAGATCAGAACATGGTCTTACGGCGAGGTTATCAAGCCTGAGACGATCAACTACCGCACCCTTCGGCCAGAGAAGGACGGACTCTTTTGTGAACGCATCTTCGGCCCAACAAAGGACTGGGAGTGCTACTGCGGCAAGTATAAGAAGATACGCTACAAGGGCGTCATCTGCGACCGGTGTGGCGTTGAGGTAGCTCGCGCTAAGGTCCGACGCGAACGCATGGGACACATCATGCTGGCCGCGCCTGTGGCCCATATCTGGATGTCGAAGGGCACCCCGAGCCGAATCGGACTGCTCCTGGACCTATCCCCTCGCAACCTGGAAAGAGTCATCTACTTCGCCCAGTACATGGTCACCGAAATCGACGAGGAACTCAGGCGAGCTGCCATTGAGCGCCTTGAAGTTGAGCTGAGCGACGGGCTCGAACTTCTGGACGCCAGGGCGGACGGCACCTCCGACGAGTCTGACGAAAAGGCTCCCGAGAGCGAGCTGGCCATAGCCACCGAAGACGGCGCGGAAGTCGCAGAGGTCGAGGCTGTCGTCGAGGTTCCAGAGCCTGAGGCCGAGGAGACTCCAGCAGCCAAAGCCGAAGAGGACGGCGCAGAGGCTGCACCGACCGACGAGGCTCAGATCGCCGCAGAGATCGAGCAGGCCAAGATCGATCTAGAAACCGATATCGAGGCGCAGATCGAGGACCTTGAGAGCTTCCGGATAGGGCTGTTACTCACAGAGAGCCGCTACCGGGAGCTTAGGGAGTCCTTCGAAGATGTCTTCAAGGCTGGCATGGGCGCCGAGGCGGCACTGCAAGGCTTGAAGGGTTTGGACCTCGAGGCGCTCCGCGATGACCTGCAGGAGCAGATCAGGACCACTTCGGGGCAGCGCCGTAAAAAGGCGATCAAGACGCTGCGAGTCGTCGAGGCACTCCGCAAGAGTGGCAACAAGCCAGAGTGGATGATCCTGACATCGCTGCCGGTGCTACCGCCGGAGCTGCGACCCATGGTTCAGTTGGACGGCGGCAGGTTCGCCACCAGCGATCTGAACGACCTGT
>CAJWER010000133.1 GCA_913030785.1 uncultured Chloroflexota bacterium
GCGTCCTTGTTACATCCGGAGCGGTCAATGTGACCAGCACTATCCAGGCCATCGCGCTCCGTACCGCAGACTACATCAAGCGGACCCGGCGTCAGCTCTAGGGGAGAACAAAGATTGGACATCTTCCTGACCGAAATACAGAGGACATTGCTCGTGGACGCACTCGATCGGATCATCCCCGAGGCAGGAGAGATGCCCGGCGCGGGTGCAATTGCCGTCGAGTATGTCGAGTCAGCGGCGACGACACGATCGTCCACCGCTCGTACTGTGTTGGGCACGCTGATGGCCATAGATGCTGCGGCCGGTTCCGAGTACGGTGAGCCGTTCACGGGGATAGCCGATGCCTCGAAGGCAAGCCTACTAGTGGTCGTCGAGAGGATGTACCCGAAGCTGTTTGGCGAATTCGTGGACCTGGTCTACGACGGCTACTACACGGACGCTTCTGTCATCGAACGCCTCGGACCCGACGCTGGGAAGCCACAGCCGGAAGGTCGTCCGATCGCGCCATTCGATCCGCAGATCGTGGAAAGTGTGCGCCAGCTAGGACCAAGATACCGAACGATCTAGTGATTGGCTAATCAATGGAGGTATTTGAGTGAATCAGTCTTCGACGAGCGAGAAGTCATCTCCCGGCGATACTAAATTGGATGCCAGACCTGCGGGTGGAGGCTGAGTCCCCGGAGTCTGTGGCGGAACTCGCGGACTAGTAGCATTTATGCCTTCGAGGTAGATAGTTGGTGTATGGAGGGCGTGACATGAGTAACAAGGTTGAAAAAGCGACCCTAGCGGGAGGCTGTTTCTGGTGTCTGGAGGCCGCCTATCTGGACGTGCGCGGCGTGAGCCAGGTCATGTCCGGGTTCTCTGGCGGGACTGTCCCGGACCCAAGCTACGAGTTGGTTTGTTCCGGACAGACGGGGCACGCCGAGTCGGTTCAACTGACCTTTGATCCGGAGGTAGTTAGCTATCACGACTTGCTTCTGGTGTTCTTCCTGATCCACGATCCGACTACTCTCAATCGCCAGGGTGGGGACGTCGGTACCCACTATCGCTCGGCGATCTTCTATCACTCGGAGTCGCAGCAACAGGTCGCGACAACCATGATGAAGGAGATGGAGACAGAGCATCTGTGGCCGGCACCGATCGTCACCGAGCTGGTGCCTCTGGATGCCTTCTATCCGGCTGAAGATTATCATCAACGATATTACGAACGGAACTCACAGCAGCCCTACTGCACATTCGTGATTGCGCCCAAGCTGGTGAAATTGCGGAAGGAGGCCCTGGCTCTACTCGGGTCCACAAGTAGTAGTCCGTCGACCCCGTAACTGTTGGCAGAGCCGCGGGGCGTTGACGTCGGTCAAACCGGAATTCAAACGACGAAATAGATCAGCGGCAAACGAGGAGGAGTGGCATGACTTCGGAAAAGACGAGTGGACAAGAGCCCTTTGTGTTTACGCATCGGAAAGACCTGTCCGTTCTGCCGTCGGGAGCTCGGGAGCAGGAGGTAAATCTGCATGGTGGATTTGCCATTGATGACCGACCTGGCCATGGACATATCTACTATGGAATGCCTGGCGCCGGCATCATGCGCATCGACCCGGACCTGCAAAAGCAGGAGATCATTGGGTTGCCAGACGAGCTGACTCCCCTGAATTTCCACGGGACGAAGCTTGGCACATTCGATGGCAAGCGCCGGCTGTTTCTGTCTGCAAACGGTGACGAGATGGTCGTCGTTCTCACTCTGGACGGCGAGGTCGACTACACGTTGCCCCGGCCCGTCTTCGACGAGTACCAGTCCGAGGAGGCTCTATACAAGCCGACCGATACGGCCTTGGTGGGGGATCAGCTATACATTGCCGATGGCTACGGCTCCAACTACATCGTGTCTGCCGACGTGAAGACCCGGCAGTGGACCGGTATATTCGGTGGCAAGACCGAGGATCCGACGGAAGACGGCAAATTCGCCACGGCCCACGGCATCGGCGTCAATCCAATCCACCACCAGCTGGATATCGCGGACCGACCACATTCACGCATACAGGTCCACACTGGCATCGGAGACTTTATTGAGTCGCATAAACTACCGGCAGGGGCGTATCTGTGCGGCATTAGCTACCTGGAGTACAAGTCACACTGGTATGCCGTGATCGGCTGCTTGCGCGATCCGGACGAAGACCGGCCTGCGCCGATCTATATCATCGACGCGGAGAGCTACGATCTCTTGTCTGTCATCCGCCCGAAAGAGGATTTCGGGATTGAGTTGGCGCAGCATCTTCACAACGTCACTCTACACGAGCATGACGACCAGCTTTATCTTGTTTGCCAGGCCTGGAACCCAGGGCACTACTTCGTGCTGCAGAAGGCTTAGCTGCGAAGAGTGAGTCTAAATCCAGCCTCAACGAGGAACAGGGATGATCGGTGACGTGAAGGAGCATCTGGCCGATAGAGGGTTCACTGCTGAACCAATCTACCTGACGGACCTGGACAGGTCCGTACCTTCAGTTGCGCTTTCTAAAGTGCCGAAACCTGGCCACTGGCGAACCCTTCGGTATCAGACCGACACATTGTCGGGAACGATGCTGGTGGCAGGGCCGGAGACGGCAGCCCCAGAGGTTATGTATCCCCTGAAGGTGTCCGGGTGGCACGCGGTTTCGATTGGGGTCTGGGGCGACCACATCACGCCGGGAACGACACGCTGGTACGGCGAGATGAGGACATTCGTTGAGGTGTTGGCCAGGCTTAGTGGGGATGACACCCGCACGTTGCTAACCCTTCCGGGGCAGGAGTGGCGGCTCGAAGAGCAGATACGCGAACTGTTCTGGAAGGTCGCAGACCTCACGGACCAAGAGGTGGAGCTCGGCCAGGTGACGTGGCGTATCGCGCCGGGCGATGGGATCGGAACCCTGCAGAGCGCCGGCGCCCGGATCGCCTATATCAAGCTTGTGCCGCTGTCGACAGATGAGGTGAAGGAGTTGCGGGCTGACCGCCAACAGACCGACACTCGCCGGGTCTTCGTTCACAATGACGCTGGTGGTCCGCTGTACTACCGTCCGACCACTGCCGAGCAGGTGCGACGCCATGTCGAGCACTACCGTGACTCGGACATGGCGAGACTCTACTGGGAGGCGGGAGGTGGCGACTCGCTCGGCTATCCAAGTAAGATCGGCAGGTTTCGGACAGTGGACGACGTATCCCAGGACTTCGAGCGAGTTCAGCAGCGTCTCGGGTCTGAGGGCCAGCGCATCTTGCGTGACAAGGGAGTTGAACCGTTCCAGGTCGCCCTGGAGCACGCCCGCCAGATTGGTATAGAGTTTCACGCCGCATACCGGGTCGCTGGTTTCCACTACCCCCCGCAACACGATCACTTCAATGAGGGCCCGACGTTCTACAAGTCACACCCCGAGCTGCGTGGCGTTGACAGGAATGGCGCCTCTACCCCCAGGATCTCATACGCCTATCCGGAAGCTCGTGCCTTCGTGGTATCGCTACTAAGAGAGATGACAGAATTTCGGATCGACGGGATTTGCTTGCTCTATAACCGTCGGCCACCGTTGCTGGAGTATGAACCGTCGCTGGTCGAGGGATTCAGGGGCGAGTATGGTGAGGACCCGCGCCAGATCGATGAGCACGATCCACGGTGGCTTTTGTATCGCGCCAGGACACTGACACAGTTCATGCGCGAGGTCCGCGAGGCAATGGATGAGGCCGGGCTGGCACAGGACCGAGGCAAACGTCTCGAGGTCTCAGCCGTAGTCATGGGCAGCCTGGAGGAAAACCTATTTCACGCGATTGACCTGAAGGCGTGGGTCGAAGAAGGGCTGATCGATACGATCATGCCATATAGCTCGTTCGAGGACCTAGAGAGTATGGAGGAGGCCTGGACCGATCCCGCAGACATCGCTCCGTTCGTCTCGATTACGAAAGGCACGGCGTGCAAACTCGCGCCTAATATCATGCCTCGACAGCTAAGTCCTGAGGCCATTCGAAAGAGGGCGGCGGCACTGTATGATGCAGGAGTGGACCACATCTTCCTCTGGGACGCCGATGTGCTTCAACCCCGTTCGAATAGTGCTGGATCCTGGAACGTTTTCCGGCGATTGGGCCATCGTGAGGAGATTACAGCGTGGCACAATGCTGGTGAACCAGGTCTTGATACCCCTACCATGGCCATACGAAACCTGGGCGACTGGGACATGTCTTACAGGACGCCTGGATAGGCTAGCGCTGTCCAACTGGAGTCAAGCTTGACTAACTACACTGCTGCGGTCATCGGATGCGGGCGCATGGGCGCGTTCATCGACAACGAAACGGTGGGTTCGTCGATTGTGACACTACCCTTCTCGTTTGCCGCGGGCTTTGCAGCTTGCGACAGGACGCGACTAGTTGCAGGCAGCGACCTGCGGTCGGACGTGCTTTCGGCCTTCGGCAAGCGGTACGCTATCGAGGGGTCGCGCCTCTACACCGACTACCGGGAGCTGATCGACCGTGAGCGGCCGGACATCTTGGGTGTCGCGACGATGCCTGAGCATCGAGCGGAGATCATGGTCTACGCTGCTGAGCACGGCGTGAAGGCTATCTATGCCGAAAAGACCATGGCTGCCTCGATGGCTGAGGCCGACGATGTGGTGGAGGCTGTCGAGAGCAACGGCGTTGCATTCAATATGGGAACCGGCTTCCGCTGGCACCCCGGCTTCGACAAGATGAAGGGCCTGATCGACAGCGGCGAGGTGGGGGCTCTGCGTGACATGGTGCTGCTCTACAGAAATGGCATCAATCAGCATGGTATTCACGCCCTGGATCTGGCCATGTATCTTAACAACGACGTGCCCGTAGTGGCCGTGCAAGCGAGTCTTGTCGATCCGTCCGACGCCCCGGTGGGCGACGTGATGATCAAGGACCCGGACGCTCGCGGTATTGTCGAGTTCGAGAACGGCGTCACGGCACATCTACTAATTGCGCCTTCCGAGGACGAGCAGTCGGTTTACTGTGAGAAGGGTTATCTCGGCGCATTCGGCGCGCGGCAGCACTGGGTAATGCGGCTTCTCAGGCCTGGTGGGCATCGGGGCCGGGGTGCGATCACACCGGAACCATTCCCGGATTTCGAGCCGGCAAGCTCAACGCTGATGATCATCGAAGACTTGGTACAGGCCCTCGATAGTGGAGGACAGACTCGAGGTGGGGTGCAGGTGGCGAGGGCGGGCGACGAGCTTACATTCGCATTCGTTGAGTCCCATTTGCGTGGCGGCGCCAGGGTCAATTTGCCTCTCGAGGGCAGCCGCCTACGACTTAACCGTAACCCTGAGCCAAGGCCCGTTTTGTTCGAGCCACGGGGAGAAAGCTAAACGTCCGAAGGTACCAGCATATGACCGATGTTGTAGAGCAGGCCAAGGCGTCCTACGATCGTTATCGCATCGCATTCAACACTCGTGATGTAGAGGGTATGGTCGCTGAGATGCACTTCCCTCACAGGCGGCTGCCCGGTGGCAACGAGTTCGAGGTCTGGGAGACGGCTGACGACTACCGTGCTTCCCGTGGCGAGAGGATGACGGCATCACTTGGCGGCGAGGGTTGGGACCACACGACGACGACATCCATTGAGGCCGTCCAGTCGGGGGTGGACAAGGTGCACTTGGCGCTGAACCAGTCGAGGAGGCGGGCCGACGGTACGGAGTACAAGGCATTTCCCACACTCTGGGTATTCACTAGAATTGACGGACGGTGGGGCGTGCAGTTCAGGTCGTCGTTCCTGGCAAGTTAGGTCTCCCGGGTCAGGCCTCAACCACTCCCGGAAACTCCTGACGCGTCCCCCTCACGCAGATCCGCTGCTTTAGCGAGGCGCTGTTCCCGGTCCAGTTCCATCGCCCGAGAGCTTCGTAAAATCGGGATCATAATGCCCGCAACCATGACGGTGAAGAGCCCGATTCCACCGGTGATGAGGATGGCCGTTCGTGGGTCTATTAAGTCGGCGAGCAGGCCGATATTTATCTGGCCTATTGGTCCAAGGCCGATGAACATCGCAACAGAACCCATGACCCGCGCTCTCATGGCCGGCGACGCAGCGTAGATCATGATGGCGCTCTGCATCGTGGCAAATCCTGACATGCCGATACCGCCAAAAAAGAGGATGATCAGGGTTACCCAGTACGTCTCGGACTGCGAGAAAATAATGATCGAAATCAGGTACAGAACCGATCCCCACATGTAGATGCGTGTGTAGTGACGGGGTCGTGCGAATACGGCGATTAAGGCAGCTCCGATGAATGCTCCTGCACCTTCGACAGACTGCATAACTCCGATCAGAACGTCGCTCACCATCAGCACTTGTTTCGCCACAATCGGCTGCTGGCTCATGTAGGAAAAGCCGAATACGTTGATGATGAGCGTTACGCCAAGGGTGCCGATCATGACCTGGCTACGACGAATGTATCGAATGCCTTCGATGACCTGCGTTTTGGGACGTGCCAGATGGTCGCTTGCTGTAGGGCGCGAGTACTTCATCGATAGTGCGACTACGAGGGCGACCGAGTAGAGGACAACACCGAGCAGGAAACCGCCTTGGGCGCCGATTGTGGAGAGAAAGACGCCCCCGATGAATGGACCAAGGATGCGAAATAGCGAATTGGTGGTCTGTTCGAGTGAGATGGCGCGCCCGACGTTTGATCGGCTTACGACCTCGCCGATCATGGTGCGTCGAACCGGGAACTCGCTCGCCATCACGGCTCCGATGAGGAAGCTGCCCAGCGCGAGATGCCAGTACTGGATCAAGTCGCTGATGGTGAGGAAAGCGAGGGCAGCGGAGACGGTCGCTTGAACCGCGAGTCCGCCTGCCATGAGGTGCTTTCTGTTTAGTCGTTCAGCAAGCACGCCAAGTCCGAAGCCGAAAAGCATCGGGAGGAAACGCAGAAAGAATGTGATCGAAACAAGAAATGGGGAGTCGGTTAGTTCGAGCGCTAGTAGCGCGATGACGAGCATTTCGAGCGACATCATCGTTCCGGTCATCCAGCCTACTGACCAGAGTCTGAGGAACTGCCCATTTCGAAGCAGTTTTGGGTTTTGCAGGCGTGGTGCCAGTTGGGACGGGGAGGTCAAGTGGTTGATGTGGTTCGAACGCTGCGGGGGAGAGAAAGATGCTGAAATAAATTCAGCATGACAGTGAAGGCGCTGCAGGCCTACTGTCTGGTGCGCATCCCCGGGTTCCAATTTTCGTTGAAGAAGGTTCCGTACATGTGCGCTGGGCTGATGATTAACACTACTCGTTTATCGGCTTCGACTCGCTCGTCGTAGGCATCCCAGTCGTCGACGCTCCGACGGGTTGTAGCGCTGTAGACGTCTCGCCTTGCGAGGCGAAGCGCTTCGGGTGTGGTGTTGCCGGACCATGTGAGTTCGGCTGTGCCGTCAATGACGATAAATCCTGACCACCAGTCTTCGGCCGAGATCAGAATTGAACAGTCCGGGTTGCGTAGCAGGTTTTTGAACTTGATTCTGTCTTCGGCGATTGACACTGCGATTCCGCGTTCGTGAGGTCGAACTGTAACGATGCTCATTTGTGCTTTGCCGTTAATCGCAGAAACCGTTGAAATTGAGTTTCCCATTAAATCATATAAAACGATGTCAAATTCTTGATACTGATCTGAAGAGAAATTAACTTGATCAATGGCCGGATTTGGGTACTTTTTGGAAGTTTTGTTGCACCAATCACACTTTTTTACAATAGAAAACAACCATCTCTAGGAAATTCATACTGCCATCGTCTATCTCAGCTCGTGGCACCCTCCATTGCTCTCAATTCCGTCAAAATAATTGTTTCGGCATCAAAAAAACGATTTGTTCTGACTTTTCGCAATTCGCAACTTTTCCTGGATTTTCGAAATTAGGGATTTTGTATTTCATATTCCCAGTATT
>CAJWER010000134.1 GCA_913030785.1 uncultured Chloroflexota bacterium
CGGTGACCAGACCGATGCGGCTGATATTGAGCATTGCATAGAGCCGGGTTTCGGAGGCTTCTATGATAAACTTGTCGAACCCTGGCCAGACGGCAGCGCCGGCCGATCCGGCGTCGACGGCTGTGGTGACGCCGCGTTCGAGACAGGTCGGATCGGGGGGGATGCCGTAGTGGGAGACGGCGTCGAAGACGTGCACGTGCAGGTCGATGAGGCCGGGGACGACGAGCAGGTCTTGCGCGTCGATGATTTCGTTGGCTTGGGTAGTGTCGTTGGACTTCGTCACGGCGACTACTTGGCCGTCGGTGAAGGCGACGTCGCGGGGGGCGTCGAGGTTTTGCGCGGGGTCTATCAGGCGACCATTTTGGATGGCTAGATCGTGCATTTGCGTCTCGGTTTTCGTTTAGGGAAATTCGATGTCGATGCGGTCCAGTGTCACATAGCCCTCGGGCAGGAGTGAGCGCCAGACGGGGTAGTCTTTTTCGGGGCGGAGTATGTCTGGATCGCCAGCGACTATGCCCATCGGGGCTATTTCGAGTGGGAAGAGGATCAGCATGATGTCTATATTGACGTTGCTGAGGACCTTGGCCAGCTCGACCACACCGTAATAATCTTGGCGGTCGTGGCGGGCGCCCATTGCGGTCCACTGCGCCGGGTCGGTGGTGCAGGTGATGCTTTGCTCGGACCAGTCGTGGGTGACGCTCAGGGGTTGGCCGGTGAGGACCCAGGCCGAGGTGGTGTCGTCGGCATGGGCTTGGATCAGCAGCACGAGTTGGGCGCCTTGCATGTTGAGCTCGCCCTGCATCCGCACGGTGAGTTTGGCATTGGTATAGTCGGTGGGGAATTGGCCGTCGAGCAGGCGGTGGGGACCGCCGACTTCGCGGTAGTACTCGCCGAGGGCGCCGCGGGTGAAGGTGCAATAGAGCATGTGTAGATAGCCGGCGCCGGGGGGCGCATGGTTGTAGTCGATCCACCAGGGGCTGCGCGACGTCAGGGAGCCGGGGCGGTGGTCGAGGGCGCGGGGGCCAGCGGAGTTGCTTTCCCAGCCCCACCAGCCGCCGGGGTCGGTGGCGAAGTTTTCTGTGTAGTGTGCCGGCATTTGGTCTGGGTCCGGTGCGAGTTGGATGGGATGGATGGATAGGTTATTGTATGGAAATCGGGTGCCGTGACGCAAATTGAGCAGGAGGACCGGCGGGGCGAGGGTATTCTCTTAGCTCATTCTTGCCGACCAGCCCTGCCCTCAGCTTTAGAGGGCCGCCGACGCTGAGGAAGAGTAGAAAGCAAACAGGTGAGAAGAGGCGAGATGACGACTCAGAAACGGTTCGGTTCGGCCATTTTCTGCCGCGCTTTGGCGACCAGTGCCGGCAAATGGTCACCATGGGCCAGGCGTTGCTCCAGGTGGCGCATGCGGTCCGCATCGGCGGTCTCCAGCATTAGGGGAGAATACACCCGCTCGTACCAGAAGCCGGCCAAGCTGCCTATGCATTCGCTCAACAGGTGCTCGTCTTCGTCACGGAAGCGCTGCTGCAGATTTATCGTAAACATGCGCCGGCGAGTGCCACCGCCGAACGAGGCATGTTTGATGCGGTGGTTGAAGACCACGAGATCGCCTGGTTTCGTTTCCACGGCCACGTGGTCAGAGCGCCTCGTACTGCAAACCCTGGCGGATCTGACCAATATTCTGGCTCGTGTAGAGGCCGCTTTACGCGAACTTCAGAAATTGGGACGAACAGGCAAAACCATCTCTCACTATGCAGAAGCCCTATCCGCGTTTTGCGACTGGTGCGTAGACCGAGGCTATCTAGCCGACGACCCCCTCAAGGCGTTAGCCCGCTTTGACACGACGCCCCAGACTTTTCGTCGTGCTATGACGGTAGACGAAGTATCTCGGCTACTGGACGCCTGCGCTTCGCATCGCAAGCTGCTGCTTGAAACGGCTTTCTTATCGGGACTTCGTGCCAGTGAGTTGCGGAGCTTGAGTATCAACGATTTGGACCTTGAGGAGAACGGGGTCCATCTCGATGCGTCCTGGACGAAAAATCGCAAGCGGGGCTTTCAGCCACTTGCAGAAGAGCTGGTTCACCGACTTTGTGCCTTCGCCCTTGCCGATAAACCGGCACAACTTTATGCCAAATTTTATCGTAGCAAAAACGCCAAGTTAAAAGCTCCTGACAACCCCCTATTGTATGTCCCATCACATACTGCCCGCGACTTAGATATAGACCTCAAGGCGGCAGGCATTCCCAAAGAAACAGCGGAGGGCAAGCTGGATTTTCACGCCTGCCGACTCGCCTACATTAATTTTGTGCTGGAGAGTGGGGTGAGTGTCAAAGAAGCCCAGGCGCTCGCGCGCCACTCATCGCCGGAACTCACATTCAATGTCTACGGAAGAACACGGAAAGAACGTCTTTCCGAGACGGCCGAAAAAGTAGCCGCGAACATCCTTCCCGCAGCTGACAATGCCATATTCATGCCACGACAAGCTGTCGGTGCAGAACAAGAAAGCGCAACTCCCTTTGCTGACAGAGAGTTGCGCTTGTCCAATAATGGTGGAGGCGGCGGGAATCGAACCCGAAGGTACTCAATCGAAGCATAATGCAGAACCCACACAGAACCGTGCAATACATGAACAGAACCAAGCACTTACGGCACCCGTAAGGCCTGCCGAGCACGAGCACGAAAGCACATCTTTGCACTTTCGGGACACAAACGAAACACTTCCCAACACGCAAAAGTTGTACGGTACAACCAAACCCGCGCAACAGCCAATGCCCAACGACCTGGCCAGAGTCGTGGCCGCATGGCCCATTCTATCGGATCATCAGAAGGCTCAGGTCCTGGCTATCGTCGGAGGATAAATAGCTTAAAACACTCGGGATTTGATCACCCATTAGCTCAGGAGAAGCGTTACTCGACTGCTGGACGTCGGCGGTACCTCTCGAGCAGGTCAACTACATCAGCGGGACGTTGCCGATGCATCCACCGTCGATTAACAAGAGCCGGTCGCGAAGTCAGTCGGCCTTATCCCGCCAGGCCGGTTGGGTGACGTGCAGCAGGTAGGCATGCTCCGGCACGACGATCGTAGTCTGAGTACCCTTCTCAATGTAGCCCAGATCGCCGACCTCGAAAGTGACCGGATCCTGTCCTACGGCGTGAACTTCGAGAGCACCTTCCACCATAAAAAAGACCTCATCGTAAGTGAAGGTCCACTCCAGTCTGCTGGGTTCGGTGTACTCAGTAAAACCGGCCGCCAGATTGTTCCCCTTCCCGATGATGGGATCGGATACCTGCACGGTTGCTCCAGCAACGTCCAGTAATTGCAAATCTCGCTGGTGGGTCTTAATAATCTCGATCATGTTGCCCGCCCATAAATCCGGTTAGCTGCGATCTTCCCATCACGCAGCTGGCAGACGTGCACCTCGGCGCCCTCCAGATCTTTGCCAACCCGCCATTCGACCGCCACCATATCTCCCTGGGCCATGACGTTCAGGATCTCTCCCCGCAATCCGGGTACTTCCATGTAGAGGCATCCCTGCCAGAGTTTCACGATCGCGTCGCTGCCGCGCACGGGCTCCGGCGTGCCCTCGAGGACAGCGTCTTCTGCATACAGATCTCGCAAGCAGTCCCAGTCTTCGCGCAGCGGCGCCTCAATGGCCTCGCGGGCGACCTGCGCGTTTTGCTCAATGGACATGGCGTCTCCTTTCACAATCAGAATACCAGATTGCCCTTCATGTTCGCGCATCCGTCTATTCGAAGCAGGAGCGTACGCTCAGGCACCGCCGTAGAACGCCTGGATCATGGCTTGGATATAGCCAAAGCAGTACGCATAGGCCTGATAGAGCTACCGCTTAAAATGTCTCGACAATAACCAAGGCTCGAACAGAATTTATCTGCTCGGTTTAAAAGAGACACGGCGAGGTGGGAATAAACATAGCTCCATCCCCCCTATCCATCTCTTTGATCTATCCTACTTCATCAGCATCATCTTGCGCGTCTCGACCCGATCGAGGGCCTGCAGGCGCATGAGATAGACCCCGCTCGAGAGCGGCTTTCCCGCCTTGTCTAACGCGTCCCAAGATACCGTATAACGGCCTCCGTCGTGGTAATGATCTACCAGTTTCCGCACACGCTGACCGCCCAGATCATACACCTCCAACAGCACCCCACTGGCCGACCGCAAGGCATACTCGATCGTCGTCGCACTGTTGAAGGGATTGGGATAGTTCTGCGCCAATGACACCGCTCGCGGCAGGCCAATCATCTCCTCCGCCAACGCGAAGAGCTTGGCCCGTCCATCGCTGCCAAAGGCATCGGCAAACATGAAAAAGTCCAGAAAGTCCACCGAGCCGTTGCTATCGAAGTCCCCCACCATCGACGCACCCGGGCCCAACCTAATCACCTCGTTGGTCGTGATCCGCTGATCCGGTAAATCCGAAAAATTGAGGGTCACATCCGACCCGTCTGTCGATACGGACACCGACACCGTACCACTCGCCGGTACCTGTAACTAGAAGTAATCCGTATCTGAACTGCTACTCAGGCGCCCAGAACGATCTTTCCCGACTGGATAGAGCAGGGGGATATTTTGCTGGCGGGTTTGGGAAGTGGAAATTCTCTAGCTGTAGCTAACCGGGATTCAATTCGGTATATTGACACTCCCTTGGATCAATCCGTGGAATTCTTGAATAAAATCAGCCCTATGTCCGTTCCGTGAACCGATAGTATTTACCTGTTCCGCCGGAGGATATTGTGAAACGCCGATCAAAAAATCTGCTGATTCTGGCCCTTATTGTCGGCGCTGTTCTGGGTGCCAGTACTCTTAGCTCATTATATACCAACTGGCTCTGGTTCCGCAGCCTGGCATTCCAGGACGTGTTCTGGCGCATGATTCGCGCCGAAATCACTGCGGGAATTCTTTTCGGACTCCTGGCAGCCCTGTTGGTAGGTGTCAATCTGTGGGTGGCCAGACGCTTTACCCGGCAGACGCTGCGCCTGCGCCTTCCTCCGCAGGATGAACATGGACCTCCGCGTGAGATATTGCTGCGATCCTCCCCCGTGTACCTGGTGGCGGGGATTGTACTGATATTGCTCATGGCCAACATCGGGTCCGGCCAGTGGGAGCTGTGGTTGCGCTATATCCACAGTCAATCCTTTGGGATCGCAGACCCGATCTTTGATCGGGATGTAGGCTTTTATGTGTTTCTGCTCCCGTTTTACCGGTTCGTGGCCAATTTTCTGCTGGGCGGGCTTATCGTAACGGGGCTGGCTGTGGTCCTGATTTATTTGGCAGGCGGTGGCATTCGCTTGCAGAAGCGGATTGAGGTATTGCCCCGGCCGCTGGCCCACCTCTCAGCGCTGGGCGGGCTGTTGCTGCTGCTCATAGCTTGGATGTACCGGCTGAAGATCTATGGTCTGCTGTATTCCCAGGGCAATGTCGCCTTTGGAGCCAGCTACGTGGATGTGAATGTGGAGATCTGGGCTTATTGGTTGCTGGTGGTCGTTTTTCTAGGTGCCGCCGTGCTGTTTTTTATAAATATCCGCTCGCGCGGCGCCCGATTGCCACTGATAGGTGGTGGCATGCTGGTGGGCGGAGCGATTATTATCGGGGCGGTCCCTGCGGCACTGGTACAGAAACTGGTGGTCGAACCGAGCGAACTGGCGCGGGAAGCGCCCTACATTCAATACAATATCCAGGCCACGCGCCAGGCATATGGGCTAGACCGGATCGAGGAACAGCCGTTTGAGGCTGCGGAAGATCTCACCCGGGCGGATATTGAGGCCAATCCCCTGACCATCCGCAATGTCAGGATATGGGACGAGCGCCCAATGGTCCAGACGTACCAACAGATCCAGGAGATTCGGCCCTATTACGTTTTCCCCGATGTGGATGTGGACCGCTATACCATAGACGGGATATACCGACAGGTGATGCTCTCGGCGCGCGAGATGGACACCAACCGGCTGCCACCCCAGGCACGCAACTGGGTCAACGAGCGACTGCAGTACACCCACGGCTACGGCGTGGCGCTCAGTCCGGTGAATCAGGTGAGCCCGGAGGGGCTGCCGACCTTTATGGTGAAAGATATCCCGCCGGTATCCGTACCGGGTCTGGAGATTGATCGTCCGGAGATCTATTACGGGGAGCGCACCTTTGCCTATGTAGTGGTCAACACCAGCACCCGGGAATTCGATTATCCCAAGGGGGGTGAAAATAAATTCTCCACCTACCAAGGCACCGGCGGGGTGCCGATGGAAGGGTTTTTCGACCGCCTAGCCTTTGCCATCCGCTTCTCCGATCTGAACATCATCCTCAGCGATTATCTGGTCGACGGAAGCCGGATCATGTTCCGGCGGCAGATTCGCGAACGAGTGAATGCGATCGCTCCATTTCTGCAATACGATTCCGATCCGTACCTGGTGGTGTCCGAGGGAAAATTCTACTGGATTCTGGATGCCTATACCACTACCGATATGTATCCCTATTCCTCCCGGGGAGGGAGAAGTCGCATCAACTATATCCGCAATTCGGTAAAGGTGGTGGTGGACGTCTACAACGGCACCACGTCTTTTTATCGGATGGACCTAAAAGACCCGCTGGTCGCGGTGTATGCCGATATTTTTCCCGACCTGTTCCGACCTCTAGAAGAGATGCCCGAGGATCTGAGGGCGCATCTCCGCTACCCGAAGGATATGTTCAAATACCAGGCGATGCTCTACCGCAGCTACCACATGCAGGATGTCCAGACCTTTTACAACCAGGAGGATCTCTGGGAGATTCCCAACGAAATCTACAGCGGCCAGGCTCAGATGATGGAGCCCTATTATATCATCATCAAATTGCCGGGAGAACAGCGGGAAGAGTTCTTGCTGATGGTGCCCTTTACCCCCGCCAGAAAGGACAATATGATCGGCTGGCTGGCCGCGCGCTGCGACGGGAAGAGTTATGGCGATCTGCTGGTCTACACGCTGCCGAAGGACCGGTTGATTTTTGGTCCGATGCAGCTGGAGGCCCGAATAGACCAGCAGCCGGATATTTCCAGCCAACTCACCCTCTGGGGGCAGCGGGGCTCCGAGGTGATCCGGGGCAATCTTTTGGCGATACCGATCGAGCGATCTTTTCTCTATGTGGAGCCGATTTATCTACAGGCCCGCCAGGAGTCGGAGATGCCGGTATTTCCAGCAAGGGAGCCTCCGAACGAACAATGGCGCCCGCCTCCGCGGCGGGATCTCCGCAGCGCCGCAATCCCGGAACTGAAACAGGTGATCGTAGCCTTTGCCGGTCAGGTAATTATGCGCGCTACCTTTGAAGAGGCGTTGTTCGACCTTTTCGCCATAGATGCCGGGTCCAGCGCCCCGTCGCCCGAACCTGCCCCAAGACAGGAGTCGACCCCCCCCTCCGGCATCAACTCCCGTTTCGCAGCTGAGATGGCTGCAGAGGCTGAAGCCCACTACCAGCGGGTGCGGACCTCCTTGCAGCAGTGGGACTGGGCAGAGGCGGGGGAGGGGATGAAGGCGCTGGAAAAAACGATCAAGGCACTTCGCAAGACGCTGGAGGAAGAGAAATAGAGAGGAAGGAGACTTCCATTGACGGACAATAATGGCGGCGTCGGTGGCCTGAACCTGCAGATTCATCCGACCGTGTTCTGCTCCCTATTTCGGTACCATTCAGCGTGAGAGCTGGGCTCTATTTTTGAGGCGAATTAGCATGTCTTTTTGCAAAGGCGTTCGGCGTTAAATACGCCTAACGCGCTGTGAGGATGTTCCTCGTTATATTGCTGTTGCCACTTCCTGATTTTACCTCGTGCTTCCTCAATGGATTCAAACCAATGGGCATTAAGGCATTCCTGCC
>CAJWER010000135.1 GCA_913030785.1 uncultured Chloroflexota bacterium
CCGCCATCGTCGGCTTGAATGCCAGTATCGCGTGCGCACGGTTGGTCTGCACGCGAGTTCCCTCCGGCTGACCAATCAGGTCGTCGTGGCCGAAGTTGCCGAGATGGGTGTGGAAGCTCTTCCCACCCTCCAGCTTGAACATGTAGCGCCGACCCTTCCGGTCGAACACGAGGGCATGGTCGCCTTCTTGAAATATGTGTCTGGAGGGGGCTTCCTGGCTCATTGGGGCAGAGCCTCTTGCGGGCGGTTCTGGGTCTTGATTAATAACATGTGCGGTCGATCTCCGTGAGTATGGATGGGACGCTCAGGTCTGATTCGGTCTCCCCTTGGCCGGTGGGTCCGGGCTGCCTCACACTAGTATACCGTTGAGCAAACTGTACGATGCCCTTCTTGTCGATGATCACGACGGACCTGAAGGGTGCGCCGTTCTCCTCGTTGAACAACCCGTAACTCCTAGTCATGGCGCCGTGGGGATGGAAGTCACTCAGGAGCCTGATTGGATAGGAGTTGGAGGGGCCCAGCGACAGGTTGTAGGCCGCCAGTGTTGCTCTTGAGTCACAGCTTACACCCAGTACCTGGGTGTCTTTCTTCGCGAACTCCAAGTTGTAATCTCGAAATTCGGAGATTTGGCTGGTTCAGTTGTCTGTGAAAGCAAAAACGAAGAACGATAGGACGACGTTTTGAATGTCCCTGTACCGTTCGAGCGAAACCAACCGCCGGTTGTGATCGGTGAGAGTGAAGTCGGGGGCGGGCTGGCCTACCTCAATCATGTTGTGGGCTCCTAGGTTGCGTCTGACTCACCCTCACCTCTGTCCTCTCCCTACTCCCCCGGTGGGAGAAGGCTAGGATGAGGGAGTCTCTACGCCAAACTACTCGGCAGACGGACGCCAACGGAGGTCGGGCTTGCGCGCTGCGCGGGCCTCATCAAGACGGGTGTTTGGCGTGTCATGGGGCGCGCCATGCAGCAACTCCGGGTTTTCTTGTGCCTCTCGGGCGATGGTCTTCATCACTCCAATGAAGTGGTCCAGCGTCTCCCTCGATTCGGTCTCGGTCGGCTCGATCATCAGCGCCTCTTCCACGATTAGCGGGAAGTACATCGTTGGGGGGTGGATGCCGTAGTCGATCAGGCGTTTGGCGACGTCCAGGGCATCGACGCCGTATTGGCGCTTGAGGCTCTTTGCGGACAGTACGACCTCGTGCATGCAGGTCCGGTCGTAGGGCAGATCGTAGTCGTCTTTCAATTGGCTCTGGATGTAGTTGGCGTTGATCACCGCGTCTTCACTGATCGCCGCAACACCTTCCTTGCCCAGGGACCGAATATACGAATAGGCGCGGACAAGTGCGCCGAAGTTACCGTGGAATGCCCCCATTTTGCCAATGGACTTGGCCGGCTTTGCGAGCGTGTAGCTCTCAACGCCTTCACTGTCTTCCAGGCGCTCGACAACCGGATCAGGCAGGAATGGAAGCAGTCTTGGCCCTACCATCACCGCGCCGGCGCCAGGGCCGCCACCGCCGTGTGGCTGTGTGAATGTCTTGTGGAGGTTAGAGTGGACGACGTCGAATCCCAGGTCGCCGGGTCTGACCCGACCGAGCAGTGCATTCAGGTTCGCTCCATCGCCGTAGACGATGCCACCGGCGTCCCGGACGATGCGTATCACTTCCAGGATATTGGTGTCGAACAGGCCCAGCGTGCTCGGCTGGGTGAGCATGAAGCCGGCGAGGTTCTCGCCCACTGCTGCTCTCAGGGCGTCCATGTCAGTGTTGCCGCTAGAGTTGGAAGGCAGTGTGATCACGTCGAATCCCGCCATGGATGCCGAGGCGGGATTCGTGCCATGGGCGCTGTCTGGGATCAATACCTGCGTGCGGTTGGTGTCGCCGCGATCGAGGTGATACGCCCTGGTCATCAGCATGCCGGCCAGTTCGCCTTCGGCGCCAGCCATGGGGGCCAGGCTCGTGCCGAATAGACCCGTGATCTCGGCCATGTAGCGCTGGAGCCGGTGGACCAGCTTCAGTGCCCCCTGAACCGTCTCCTCGGGCTGGTTCGGATGGATCTCCGACATGCCCGGCAGGCCAGCCATCTCGTCGTTTACCTTGGGGTTGTACTTCATAGTACAACTCCCCAGCGGGTAGAAATTGTGGTCGATGGAGAAGTTGAACTGGCTCATCTGCGAGAAGTAGCGGACGATCTCAGACTCGCTCACTTCAGGCATGTCCAGATCGTTCCTGAGCATTCCAGAGGGTGGTGGTGCCTGGACTGGGACGTCCAATGGAGTGAAGCTGGACCCTACGCGGCCCGAAACGCTGCGATCCATCAAAAGTAGACGCCGGTGGTCGTTTGTGTCGGTCACTTCGCGCCCCCGATGTCCGATAGTGCCCCCGTCAGATTCTCGATCTCCTCGCGGGTGTTTACCTCGGTGCAGCAGAACAGCATCCCGTTGGGTACCTGGTCGCTGACGTCGAGGCCGCCGATGATCTTGCGTTCAAGTAGCCGCCGGTTGATCTCGGCAGGTTCAATCGGGCATTGCACCACGAACTCGCGGAAGAAGGTGTTTTGCAGTGGCAGCGAGTAGCCCGGAATGTTTTCGATCAGTGAGGCGGCGTAGTGTGCCTTGTGGTAGCACAACTCAGCTACGTGCCGCAGTCCCCGTCGGCCCTGGGCGGCCATATATACGGTGGACATGAGTGCAATGAGCCCGACGGACGTGCAGATATTGGACGTCGCCCGCTCGCGCCTGATGTGCTGCTCACGGGTTTGCAGCGTGAGGACGTATCCCTCTCGACCCTGGGTGTCGACGGTTTTGCCGACGATGCGTCCAGGCATTTGACGGATGTACTTCTGCTTGCAGGCGAAGAGGCCGACGTAGGGTCCACCATAGGTCGGCGGGATGCCCAGTGTCTGGCCCTCGCCAACGACGATGTCCGCGTCGTATTCCGCGGGAGGCTTAAACATGCCCAGCGACATCGGGTCGGCAGAGACCACCAGGAGGGCTCCGCTGGCGTGGGCTTGCTTCGAAAGTGCTTCCATGTCCTCCATTTGTCCGAGGAATCCTGGCTGCTGAACAATCAGGCAGGCAGTGTCGTCTGACAGGTCGAGGCTGTCCGGTGCCACGCTGTAGATGTCGAGGCCGGGGGCCTGGGTGTAGGTCTCGATAACGCGCCGGAGGGCCGGAGATACCGTGTCCAATAAGGCGATTCGACTACGCTTCGTGGTCCGTGCCGCCATCAGCGTGGCCTCGGCTAGCGAGGTTGACCCGTCGTACATACCCGCGTTTGCCACATCCATACCGGTTAGCTGACAGACCAACGACTGGAACTCGTAGTGGGCCTGAAGAGTGCCCTGGGCCACCTCTGGCTGGTAGGGCGTGTACGCCGTCATGAACTCGCTGCGACCGGCAAGTTGCCGGACGATCGCGGGCACGAAGTGGCGATACGACCCCGCTCCAAGGAAGCAGGCGTAGTCGCCTGGTGTCGCGTTTTCCGCGGCCATCGCCTCAACGTCGTGTCTTAGCTCGAACTCGGACAGCGGAGACGGAAGATCGAGGACGGGATCGCGGAGGTGAGCCGGGATGTCCTCAAAAAGCTCGGCTACGGAGTCGACCCCTATGGAGTCGAGCATGGCCCGGCGGTCTGCGTCGGTGTTGGGGCTGTACGGGGATGTGAACTCGGTTGATTCCATGTGGAGGGCTTAGCCCTCCGCCGCCAGGAGCGCTTCGTATTCGGCAGCGCTCATCAGATTATCCATCTCACCCGGGTCGCTCGGTTCGATCTTGACGAGCCAGCCGGCTTCGTACGGGCTGTCGTTTACTGTTTCCGGAGCATCGGTGACTGCCTGGTTGCTCTCAACCACGCGGCCGCCGATCGGTGTGTACAGATCGGAGACTGCTTTGACCGACTCTATTTCGCCGAGTTTGTTGAACTGTTTGATCTCCATGCCGGGCTCGGGCAGCTCGATGAAGACGATATCGCCCAGGCTCTCAGCAGCGAACTCGGTGATGCCCACCACTGCCATGCCGTCGGCTTCGAGGCGTACCCAGTCGTGCTCTTTGTAGTACTTGAGGTTATCGGGAACGTTCATTCGCTCTTTCTCCGTGAGTAGAACGGGAGGGGCACTATTTCGGCCTCGATCAAGCGCCCTCGCACGTCGATTTGTAGCCGTGTGCCCCCGTCCGAAAGGCAGGTTGGAACATAGCCCATGCCTATGTTCATGTCAAGGGTCGGGGAGACACTACCACTGGTCACTTCGCCTATGTGGTCGGGGCCGTTCATGATGTGGTGTCCATGTCGCGCAATGCCCCTGCCTCGCATGACAAAGCCCACCAGGGAGCGCTCAGGGCCCGCGTCCCGGATCTGTTGCAGGGCATCGCCGGCGACGTAGTCATCACGGTCGGGGTCCACGAACCGGCCAAGGCCGGCCTCGTAGGGGTTGGTGGTGGCGTCGATGTCGTTGCCGTGCAGGGGCAGGCCGGCTTCGAGCCTGAGGACGTCTCGGGAGCCGAGGCCGCAGGGCGTCGCGCCTCGCTTGGTAAGGGCATCCCAAAGGGTGACCGCAGAAGCCGACGGTAGCATGACTTCGAAGCCGTCCTCGCCGGTGTACCCTGTGCGGGCGAGGAGTGCATCCGTCCCCAGCAGGGGAGCTTCTACTATGCGGAATGGCCTCACCTTCGACAGTTCATGCGTTGTTAATGAGTCGAGCATTTCCACGGCGCGGGGACCCTGCACGGCGATCATGGCGAGGTAGTCTGTTATGACGCTCATGGTCACGCCACTGTTGGGCGACCACTTCTTGAGCCAGTCGATGACCTCGTCGGCGTTCCCTGCGTTGGGTACCAGCAGGTAGCGTTCCTCGTCCAGTCTGTAGACGATGGCATCGTCGATGATCCCACCCTGTGGGTTGCAGATCACTCCGTAACGCGCCCGGCCGATCCTGAGCTTCGGCACGTCTGAGCTGAGGATTCTGTTCAGGAATTCGGCGGCTCCCGGCCCGGTGAATTCGATACGCCCCATGTGCGAGACGTCGAACATGCCTGCGTTGCTCCGGACTGCCTTGGCCTCCGCGAGAATGCTCTCGTATTGGATGGGCATATCCCACCCGCCGAAGGGTGCCATCTTGGCTCCCAGTTCCAGGTGCTTTTCATGTAATGGTGTTTGTCGCAGGTCGATTTCTTCCATTTCGCTTATTGCCTAGTGGGGCGCGAGATTTTCGAGTACCAGGCCAATAGCAGCGATCTTGTTGTGTGTAGGCATCGTCCTATGCTTTCCCGGCCACTTCAGCGAATGTACGTGTTGCGGAGATGTGCTGTTCGACGCTATTAAGCCCCGAGTCCTTGGTAATTAGCGAAATCACGTATTGCGGAGATGTGCTGTTGGACGCTAGTGAACCCAGCGCCCATGGTATTGATGGATATGTGGGTGGCGCCAAGATCGGTCCATTTGTGGACCTCGTCCGCCCAGTCGTCCGGGTCGCCATGGCGGGCTGAGACCCATGTCTCGATACCGATATCGTCCAGATCGCGTCCCTCTTTGATGCCGTATTCGCGAATACGGCTGATTGTGTCCGAGGCACGGCCGTCTGCCCGGGACATATTGCTTATCCAACCATCACCTATCCGGGCAACGCGCCTGAGTACTCGGTCATCGGAGCCGCCGAACCATATCGGAATCGGCTGTTGAACCGGCCGAGGGTTGATCCCCGCGTCTGTGATCTTGTGCCAGCGATTATTGAGGGTAACCAGGTCGTTGGTCCATAGAGCTCTCATTACCTCAATCTGCTCTTCGGAACGCAGGCCGCGGTTACTGAAGTCTTCGCCGAGGCCTTCGTATTCCATCGCGTTCCAGCCGGTGCCGATGCCGAGACGGAGACGCCCTCCGGACAGTACGTCGACCTCCGCGGCTTGCTTGGCCACGAGCGCCGTCTGCCTTTGCGGCAAGATTAGTATGCCGGTTGTGAGGCCGATCGTCCGGGTAACAGCTGCCAGGTAGCCGAACAGGACGAAGGGTTCATGAAAGGAGTCGGTGTGCCTGTATGCGCCGCCCCAGCCCAGTCGGCTGCCCGCGTTCGCTCCAAGGACGTGGTCGAATGCCAGAAGATAGTCGAAGCCGATAGACTCGGCTGCCTGCGCATAGTCCCGGATTGCGATGGGGTCTGTACCTATCTCGGTCTGGGGAAATATCACCCCCAATTTGACAGCGGCGCTCACTCGGCCTCCACGAATAACAGACTTAGCTACGATCTATATTATACGCCAGCCATGCTGGCGGCGCTGCCCGTGCCTGGATGGGTACGGGGTGGAGCACGTCAAGTGGGCGAGATTCAAGGAGATACTGTCGGACGCCTGGCAGATGGGACAAGCCCTTGGTAATCACCGGCCCCGCCCGACTAAGCGTGCGCAGCACCTAGTCGTCGTTGCGTCGTCGACCGAAGCGCCAGCCACGTTTCCCGCTGCGGGCCCCTTGCGTCTGCTCTTCGGCTTGCTGGGAGGCTCCGTCTTGTGAGTTCTGACGGCGTCTGGACCAGATGTCGGTGAAGTAGTCGGGGGTGAACACCTCGCGGTCGTCGGCAACGGAGGAAAGCTCTGGCGACAGGTTGGATGTAAACGCCGCGACGATGACCTGCTTGCCCGTGTCCTTCACCGCCTGGACAGCGTATGCAAAGTCGCCGTCACCGCTCACCAGAGTTGCGACGTCGTAGCGGTCTTCCCAGGCCAGCCTCAGCATGTCAGTGGAGATCATGATGTCCACGCCCTTTTCTACCGCTGTGTCGCCCCGCATCTTCGACCTGCCGAGCCGCACCTCGAGGTAGGGTGTGTTGTCCAGTGCAGTCAGGAATTTTTGCTGATCCTGGTAGGCCTGGGGGTTCCGATTCTGGTCGCGAAGGACGTTGTAATAGTAGACCCGGAGCAGGGTCCGGTCTCTGGAAAGCTTCTGGGCGAAGGCGCGGAAGTCCACGTCGAACCGTCCGCAATTCTCCTCCAGGCTGTGGTACAGATTGCTGCCGTCGATGAATATTGCAAGCCGCGATGGCGGCTGCCGGTGCTGGTTTGTCATCGCTGTTGATTCTCCCTCAGGCCTTTCCACCTATTCCGAGCTCGCCCTCCAACTCCCACAGTGAGAGGTCAATGCCGTGCATTATCTCGTCGATCTCGGCTTTCGTGACCGAGAGCGGCGGTCCGATGTTCATCGTGCTGTTACTCGCGCCTAGCAAGAGGCCGTGACTCTTGAACTTCTCGGTTAGCCTGTTTGCGACGTCCAATTCTTCTGTAAAAGGCTTTCTGGTCTTGCGGTCGCTGACCAGCTCGACTCCCAAGAGCAGACCGATGCCTCGGGCATAGCCGACAGACATGTGGTCGACAATCAACCCTTCCAGTTGCTCCTTGAAGTAGGCACCCATGGTAGCCGAGTTGTCGACGAGCCCCTCGCGCTCGATTATCTCGATGTTTTTGAGTGCTGCGGCGGAGCAGACTGGATGGCCGGTGGCTGTAAATACGTGTCTCAGCTGGTTGCCCGGACCCACGAACACGTCGGCGACTTCGTCTGTCGTGATCGTGGCGCCGAAGGGGAGGTAGCTGCTGATGATGCCCTTGGCGACGGTGAGGATGTCGGGAACGACTCCTGAGTGCTCGATGGCGAACATCTTGCCGGTGCGGCCGAAACCGGTGATCACCTCATCGGCGACCAGGAGGACGCCGTGCCGGTCGCAGATGTCCCTGAGCATCGGCCAGTAGTCGTCGCCGGGTATGATGCAGCCTCGGGCGGTGACGGGCTCAGCGATGACCGCCGATATGGTGGCGGGATCGTTGTCGATGATGAGCTGCTCGATGG
>CAJWER010000136.1 GCA_913030785.1 uncultured Chloroflexota bacterium
TCGGGCTCGGTCTCCGTCTTGTCTGTCTCAGAGGCCATCTCGTCGGTGGATGGGGCTGAGGCATCGTCGGCGGGCTCCGGCGTATCCGACAGCAGTGATACGCCAGGTGCCGGGGTCGTCGTCGTCGTCTCCTCGGGTTGACCCGATCCCATCCCCGTCAGCCCACATGCTACTGTGGAGATGGACATTAGGATGAACAATAAGTAGAGCAGCTTCTTCATGGCCTGTTTTCCTACCTCGGATTTGGGTGCCTACGGGTCAGATGCGCAAGAGTCCTCGGAATTGCGGGGCTAATCCGGCTCGGCATTATCGCCTACGCTGTGTTTTAGATATGCGCTGATGAATCCGTCTATTTCGCCGTCGAGGACCGCCTCTGCTCTCGATGTCTCGAAGCTGGTCCGATGGTCCTTGACCATCTGGTACGGATGGAGGACGTAGCTGCGAATCTGGTTGCCCCATTCAGCCGAGATGTGGTCCCCCTTGATCTTGGCGACCTCTTGGGATCTCAACTGTGTCTCGCGCTCGGTCAGACGGGCCAGGAGAATCTTCATCGCTATGGTCTTGTTTTGGTACTGAGACCTCTCGTTTTGACAACTCACCTGAATACCGGTCGGGATATGAATTATCCGAACCGCCGTCGAGTTCTTTTGGACGCTCTGGCCACCTGCTCCTCCGGCCCTGAAGACATCTATTCTGAGGTCGTTGGGGTCGATGGTGACATCCACCCCCTCCTCGACCTCGGGCAGCGCTTCTAACAGTGCGAAGGATGTGTGCCGGGCGTGGTCGGCGTCGAAGGGCGAGAGCCGGACCAGCCTGTGGACCCCTCGCTCCGCCTTCAGATAGCCGTAGGCGAAATCACCCGATATGCCCACGACCGCGCTCTTCACCCCGCCTTCCTCCCCATGGGAGATGTCCATCACGTCGCTTTTGTATCCCCGGTTCTCCGCCCAACGCAGGTACATCCGCATGAGCATCCCGACCCAGTCCTGAGACTCGACTCCGCCCGCCCCGGCGTGGATCGCGATAATCGCGCTCCTCCGGTCGAACTTGCCCGAAAGTACTAGCTTGAACTCAAGGTCGTCCAAGGTGTCCCGGACGACGTCGACCTCTTCAGCCAGAGTCTCCAGCAAAGAGGCGTCTCCCTCGGCCGCCGAAAGCTCCAGTAGCTCCTCGGCGGAGCGCGCCTTTCGGTCCAGACTCTCCCAGGCATTGATCTCGGACTTCAACCCTGCGAGCTTTCGCATCGCACTCTGCGCCGCGACGGAGTCGTCCCAGAATCCTGGGGCAGCACTGTCGCGCTCTAGCTCCTCGACCTGCTTCGCCTTGGTAGCGAGGTCAAAGACGCACCATAAGGCCAGAAATTCTCTCGACTAACTTGGATGCGGTCCCTTTGAGCTCGTGCATCTATACCTACGGCCTCGTGAGTATGGATGGATTCCATACAGGATATGAAACGTCACAGCGCGCCAATGGGTTACCCACAGTCGCAGCGTCCGATTATAGCAGGCTAGGTCCGGGGTCCGAATTACGAGACCCAGCGAGGCCATCTCTCGTCCCCCGTACCCTTCCTGGCTCCTACCAGACCCTAGCGTCCAGCCCCCGTACCCTGCAGTGGAAGCACGATGTGGGAGGCGCGGACTTGCCCATGATGGATGGTCTGGTGCGCTTTTTTGTATGTCCGGTCTCGGCCCAGAGGTCCGCCCGTGTTGGGGTTGACGTCGAATCGGGGCCAGTTGCTGCTGCTGATGTCCAAGCGGACACGATGCCCTTTCCTGAACACGTTCGATGTCGGGTAGAGCTGGAAGACTAGCTCGTAGGCTTCACCAGGCATCATCATTTCAGGGCTGTCCCAACCGTTGCGATACCTGGCCCTAATGATGGAATCCGTGATGTTCATGGCCAGCCCCTCGGGGTGATCCTCACCCGCGGGATAAACGTCAATCAGCTTCGCCGTGAAATCGGTGTCCACCGCGGATGACGATGCCCAGAGACGCATCGTGACGTGCCCGGTCACCTCTAGGTCTCCGTCCAGGGGCGCCGTCTGGAACGTGAGCACATCCCCACGTACGTTGAGGGGCAACGTGTCCTGGGCGCCGAAGAGGTCTGGGCGACCCCGCTGGTCGAAGCCTCCGGCGGGGAGGAAGTCATCCGCCGCCGAAATGCCGCCGCCAATCGTGGGCACTGGGTCACTGGGGTCGTACGTGAATTCGGTCGTCTCGTCGTCGCCTGAACCAGGGCTCAGCGCCGAGAGAGAGCCGTCGCCGTGGAGGTAGTACGGCGTAAGATCGGTCTCCGACAGGGGCCAATCGGGCTCGTTACGCCAGTAGCCCCCGTGGTTGAGGTGCCCCAGGTAGTCGCCCCCGACCTTTGGTGACCCTGGGATGCCGGGTTTGCCATCGTCCGTACCCATGGTGAAGATCCTCACGGGCGACCACTCTGCCACCTTGGTATTCAGACCTTTGAGGTGCTGATCGAACCACGCCAGTTTCAGATCCAGGTAGTTGATCGGTGACTGGGTCCCGAAGAACAGTTCTCCGGCAAACGGGACCTCGTACTTGCCGTGAGTCCATGGTCCCATAAGTAGATGTTGGGGCGACTTTTTGGTCTTGCTCAGGGAGATGTAGCTCTCGCAGGTGTTGCGGGCGTAGGAGTCGTACCAGCCTCCCAGGTACAGTGTCGGTACGTCGGCATGTTCTTCGTAGTACTTGGAAATCGCGTAGCCACGCTGCTTCCAGTAGTCGTCGTATTCGCCGTGGGTCTGGATGTCGATGGCCCACTTCTCGTACGACGGGATTCTGCTGAGCACGGTGGTTCCTTCGCGCAACGGGTAGTGCTCTATGTACTCTCCCATGCGCTGCTCGAACGCCTCCAGCAGGGCGGCCTTGAGGCCGGGGTCCGCCTCCGCCTCCTTGCTCGTGGTCGCCATGCGGAACGCATAGATCAGGAACCGCTGCTCCACAGCTCCGTTCTGTCGCATCGAGCTGTGGTAGTAGTTGGAAGCGCCGACCGCGACTATCATTGTCGAAAGGTGGGGTGGGTCCATAGTGGCCAGGGCAGCCTGGTCGCTGCCAGCGTAGGAGTCGCCCATGGTGCCAACCTTGCCGTCGCTCCAGGGCTGGGTCCCGAGCCACTCCACGGTGTCGTAGCCATCGGGAGCCTCCTTCGCGAAGGCGTACCACTCGCCCTCCGAGGCGAAACGGCCTCGCACGTCCTGCAGCGCACACACATATCCCCTGCGCGCAAGAAACTTTGCGTCGCGGACAGCGGTCTCCGCCACCTTGTTGTAGGGCGTGCGAACCAGCACGGTGGGAAATTCCCCGGCGGCTGCCTCGCCACCTGCGGCCGGGAGGTACAGGTCCGTCGCGAGCTGAACGCCGTCCCGCATCTGGACCATGGCGTCGGTCTGCCGGACTACATCGTACTGCTGGTGTGAGCCTTGGTAAGTCAATGGAGCCTCCGGGAATTGGGGTCTAGGGGTTGGGGAGAGAGTATGTTGGTGTTGGTACTCTGATTTCAATATGTCGTCGTGGCTTGATTGTGCTTCGCCGCAATCCCGATGTCATGCTGAGGAGGCCCCTGACGAAGCATCTGGGGTTGGGCCTCTCACGCTAGGTCGCTAAGCGGAGCTCCCGTCCCCAGACCCTTCGCATCCGCTCAGGGTGACATGGTCTATTGTTTAGTGGGTCGCCTAACCCCCAGTCCCCAGTTCCTGTCTGCTTTCTGCCTCTGCCTCGATTTTGTGCCAGTCGTAGAGCATTGGAATTAGGTCACGTTGGCCCCACGCAGTCACCTGATCGGTGTAGTGGGGGCTGCCAGGGTGGCCGGACGAGCCCAGTGGAGTTATCCATCGGGATCGCGACCAGTCTTCGAGGTCGAAGACGTAGCGAGCCACGGATGTTCCGGTGACGTCGAAGGGCTGGGAGGCATCGTAGCCAGCCGAGTGCGGCGTGTCGCCATCACCCGACATCGGTACAACCGGCGGGTCCAGTAGCAGCGCTGATTCCGGGAACGCAACCGATAGTGTGTGCTTGGGGCTCGTCGTGTGTACCTTGCCCCACTTCCAGGAATCCATATCCTCCCCGTACTCTCGTTGTAAAAACGCAACGCCCTCGGTAAGCGCCGTCGTCAGAGCCGAGTTCCAGTCGGTATTCGGTGGCAGTACTGATGTGTCGCCGTATTGGGCGGCAGTCGTAAACCGGGCATGGAGCTGAGCGACATGCATCGGAGCGCCCCGACCGGCAGCCGACAGCGCGTCGTCGGCGAGACCTTTCAGGTTGTGTTTGAGCAAAGCGCGTTCGAGGCTGAGTCTGAAGGCACTGTATACGGTGGGGGCAATTTCATTCGCGGCCATGCTACCGTCCCAGCCCTTCAGCTTTTCCAACGCCAGTGCGGATGCCTTGTCTTTGGGCGTGATCGCGAGTAGCAGAGTGGTGTAGACCTGCGCAGGAATCGAGACGGCCTCCGTGTGAATCGCGGCCATGTCCCCCACAGTAGCCCCGTCCAGGGCTTCGAGGCGGGCCTTGATACGGCGGGCGCGGTAGTCCGGTGAGTAGTGCAGGGCGATGTAGTGTGGATAGTCGTCGCCAGCGATCCGGTTGTTGGCGGTGACGATGTAACCTGTGCTCGGATTTCGGGACCTCACCAACTCGTCGAACGGAACCGAGCCACTCCACTCGTAGTCGCCACTCCATCCCGGCACCGGAAGCCACGCGTTCAGCTCGGGCCTCACTGGCAGGCGCCCTCTGTTTAGATATTCGATGTCGCCCTGGGTGTCGGCGAACATGAAGTTATTGGACGGGTCTACCCAGCTCCTCATGGCCTCGTCCATGTCATCGACCGACCGCGCCCTGAGCATCCGAGGCAGGCACTCCGACCACCTGTTGGGCCCGTCCAGGGCTGTGTACTTCAGAGCGATGCCATAGCCTGAGGCTGGGTCGCCGGCGATGATTGGACCGTGGTGGGTCCAGGTTGTTTCGATCTCGACAGGAGAGCTGCCGCGGACCGCGATAACCTCGTGTTTTTGACCCAACTCCAGTGACTCGCCCTGGAACTCGTAGGTCGACGGAGAGGCGACCTCGAATTTTTCTAGGTAGACGTCCTGGTAGTCGGCCTGGGCGTGCGTGACACACCAGGCCACATGTTCGTTGTGGCCGAAGTGAGGGAATCCGGGGCAGCCGGGAAACGACAGCCCGATGGCGTCGAACTCGGGACACGCGACGTGGTTCTGATAGTAGACGTTCGGTGTGTCCAGACCCCGGTGTGGGTCGCCCGCAAGGAGCGGCTTGCCCGAAGCGGTCCGAAAGCCCGAAAGCAGCCAGCTATTGCTTCCGCTCTCAACGTTCTTGAGCCAGCTGGCGTACTCTGCACCTGCGCTAAGCTGGACGAGGGCCGCCCAGTCGTCGCCACTGTACTCCGTGCCAGGCGGCGTGATCTGCAGATGGCCCTGCGGATACGCAGGCAGTATTTCCGCCGCCCCCTGGACGCCCAGTTCGTTGATCAGGCGGGCCCGCCAGAGCTTTCCTTCGTAGACCCCCATGAGGATATGCCTTGCCTTGAAGACTGCAAGGCAGTCCCAGGGCTGCCACGGTTCAGGGGCCGTCTCCACCATTCCGTACTCGACCGGAAGTGGGTCCGGCCCGTTAATGAAAGCATTTACCCCTGAGGCATAGGCGTCCAGCATCGACTTCGCGGCCAGGTTCAGGGCTTCGTAGTCTGCCTCGACCGATGCCCTTATGCGCATGCGTCGCATCAGGATGTCCTGTTCAACTCCAGACTCGCCCACGACCTCGGCCCAGCGGCCATAGGCCAGCCTGCGATCGTGCTCCATGTGCCAGAGCCGGTCCTGGGACGCGGCGAACGCCTGGCCGAAAAAGGCATCGTGGTACGAGCGTGCCCGAACATGGGGAATGCCCTGGGCATCGCGGAATATCTCAATGGGGTCGCCCGCGCCCTCGACGACGCGGGTAGTGGACATGTCCGGAAGCGCGGACTTCAGATCGGCCTCGGTCAGGGGTGTGGACGGCATAGGCTCTCTCCGTGCTTTTGTTTCACAGGCGTGATTATGTCACGCCATGTCCCGGTGCTACAATCGCCGCGACCCTCTTTTATCGGGGAGTGCGAAGAGGTCCGCCTCCCTTTGCGACCCAATTTCCCTTCGAGGTTCGCGACATGACAATCGAATCAGCGATAGCCGATGTACAGGCCAACGTAGGAGTATCTGCCAGACACCTGATGACCGACGAGGAGATCCGCCACCAGGCGGACGATCTGTACTTCACGGCAAGTACCTTGAAAGTGCCACTTCTGGTCGAGCTGTACCGTCAGGTCGACGGCGGAACGGTGAACCCGAATTCCCGCGTCGAGCTGACCGACCGGCTGCGTGCCCCTGGCAGCGGCGTTCTGAAAGAGATGGCGAACGGCCTGAGCCCGGCTGTACACGATTTGGCAGTGCTCATGATCATCATCAGCGACAACACGGCCACGGACCTCTTATACGACCTGGTTGGGCGCAACAACCTCAAGCAGACTATGCGGGACCTGGGCCTTACCAGCACCAGCATCCCGATGTCGTGCCGCGAGCTTCTGTATAGCATGTACGGCATCGATACAGACGACATTGCGGAGGCGAACCAACAGGTCATGGACCGGCTAGCCATGTCAATTGTCATAGAGGGTTCCGACGGCCTGTCGCTGGAGCACTCCGATGTATCGTCGCCGTCCGATATGGTCCGGCTGCTGGACATGATCTATCGCGGCGACATCCTTTCGGCCTCATCGAGAGAGGCCGTGTTGGACATCCTTGATCGCCAGCAACTCGGCACCATCATCCCCCACTACCTGCCGCCAGGCACGAAGACCGGACACAAGACAGGCGGTGTCACGGGAGTGCGCTGCGACGTGGGAATCGTGTACGCGCCGTCGGGGCCCTACGCCATTGCGATCATGTCCCGGGAGGTTACGGCCGGCAAGGAGATAGACAGGCAGCTCGCCAGAGTTTCCCAGGCCGTGTACGAGCACTTCGAAGGGTAAGGGCGGGTCCGTGACAGCCTCAGGATCAGCGGTTCTGGAGGGGGTGTGCAAAGGGCCTAGCCCCGGCGCCTGTCCTGAGCTTGCCGAAGGGCCGGGAACCTGAGAGTGTCCCTCAGAATTACCATCAATTTTTTTCTTTTTTCCAGATGGTTGCAGCCCGCCAATGGGCCTCGCCAGCGATCCACACATTAACCAAGCTACAGGCCGAACTCAAGCCGCATCCAGAGGTAGCGGGGCAGTCCCCTCTCCTTCATCTTGAGCTGAGTGGCCGGCCTGTCGTAGGCCACGCGGTGGAACGACACCGACATGCGGTCGCTATCGTAGATAGCATAGGCGGCCCGGGGATCGGAGTCTCGAGGCTGGCCTACCGCGCCAGGATTGATAATCAGCCGCCCATTCCCCAGCTCAACAGAGCTGTCTGCCGACGGCTGTGGAAGGCTAACATCGTCGCCCTCTTCGCTCCATATCTGAGGGCGGTGTGAGTGGCCCACCAGACAGCTTCGCGTCTCCAGCAACTTGAAGCTGGCCTTCGCAGCCTCAGGCGTATCGACGTACTCCCGCCAGAAGGCTCCCGGGCACTCCCGTGGACTATTGTGAATTGGCCCACCTGCAGCTTCTGAGAGAGTTCCCTCAGATAGTTGTAGTGCGAGAAATCGAGCTGGGAGATCGTCCACCATATCGCAGCGGAAGCGTCCTCATTGAAATCCTCAGGCGTGATAACGCCGCAGGCCGCCAGGTCGTGATTGCCAGCCACTG